>JAIWOL010000018.1 GCA_020216925.1 Thiobacillus sp.
GGGCCTGTCACCCGCCGCGCGCAGCAGCCTGCTTGCCCGTTTCGCGCGCGGCGAAACCGAGGCCGACGGATGTGGCCTCGGCTTGTCCATCGTCGAGCGCATCGCGCAGCGCGCCGGGGCGCGCCTGACGCTGGAGGACGGCGAGCCCCGCCCGGACGGCGGGGCCGGTCTGGCCGTTTGTCTCGATTGCCCGCACCTCCCACCCACGTTCCGGGACACCCCCGCATGAATTTTTACCCTGCCGACGCCGGCGCCTGGCGGCGCCTGATCCTGTGGCCCAGCGCGATTTATGCGCTGCTGTTTTTGCTGTTCGAATACGGCGGGCTGGACATGGCTGTTTCCGCAGCGTTCTACGACCCGGCGCAGGGAACATTCCCGCTGCGCAACAACTTCTGGATGCGTGAAGTGCTGCACGACGGCGCGCGCCAGCTGCTGGCCGTGCTCGCAGCCGGCCTTCTGGCCCTGTGGGCGCTTTCCTGGCGCGCAGCCCGGCTGCGGCCGCATCGCCGGGCGCTGGCCTATCTCATCGTCAGCATCACGGTATCGCTCGTGCTGGTGCAGCAGCTCAAGCTTCACACCAACGTCGACTGCCCCTGGAACATCGCGGGGCTGGGCGGCGACCGGCCCCACGTTGCCCTCTTTTCCGACCGCCCGGACGCCCTCCCGCCCGGCCGCTGTTTTCCCGGCGGACACAGCTCGGGCGGCTTTGCCCTGCTGGCGTTCTATTTCGTCGCGCGTGGTCCGCGCCGGGCCTGGCTGCTGGCCCCCGGGCTAATCGTCGGCACTGTGTTCGCGCTCGACCAGTGGGCACGCGGCGCGCATTTTCCCTCGCACGATCTCACGTCTGCCTACCTCGGCTGGATGACGGCGCTGGTGCTGGCGAAACTGTTTGACCGTGCGGGAAACAGACATGAAAAAGGCCGCCCGCCGGTGAATCGCACCGACGCAGGCGACCGCTAGGATGCCGGCGTTTACTCGCCGAATTGCGTCGCTTCCCTTTCCACTGGCAGCCCGGCCTGGCTCCATGCGTCGAAGCCGCCGTGGATCGAGCGCACTCCCGTGTAGCCCATGCGCTTGAGGTTGGCGGCTGCCAGCGCGGCGCGGCCGCTGGTCTTGCAGTAGATGAGAATGTTGGCGTCCTTCTTCGCCAGCTGCGGGTGGTCGCCGATCTTGAATTCGAGCAGGCCGCGCGGAATGTTGATGGCGCCGGGCAGATGGCCGGCGTCGAATTCAGCGGGTTCGCGCACGTCCAGAACCAGCGATTGCGGCAAGGCGGCCTGTGCGGCGGCGAGGTCGATTTCGGTGATCTGTGACTTGGCTTCGGCAACCAGTTCCATCGGGGTCATGCTCATGTCGGCTCCTCAACGTTTACAGCGTAAAGCGTCGAGTATATTAGATTTTTCTAATTTCCCGCTCCGTCCGCTTCGATGGCGATGACACGGAACGCGCCGTCGGCACGCTCCGCGCGGAAACGCACGGCGTCGCCCACCTTCAGGCCCTGCAACTGTTCGGGCGTGACGCGGAACACCATGGTCATGGGCGGCATGTCGAGATTGGGTATGGGGCCGTGGCGCAGGGTGACGCGGCCGTTTGCGGCGTCAAGCTTGCGCACGGTGGCCGCGCTCCAGTCGGGGGCGGGGCCGCTGGCCCACGCCGGCAGGGCGAGGCACGCCGCGAGCAGCAGGATGGAACGGTTCATGGTTTTTCTCCTGTTACGGGTTGAACGCGGAGAGTCCCGCGCATGCCGGCTTCGTAATGCCCGGCGATGAGGCAGGCGAATTCGAAGTCGCCCGCGCGATTGAATTGCCAGACGATCTCGCCGCTCTTGCCAGGGGCGACGTGCGCCATGTAGGGCGCATCGTGCTCCATATCCGGAAATTTCGCCATGAGGGCGGCGTGCTTCGCCAGTTCGGCGGGGGTGCCGATAACCATTTCGTGCAACATGCGGCCGCGGTTTCTGACGACGAAGCGCACGGTTTCGCCTTCACGCACGGTGATGCGGTCGGGGCTAAAGCGCATGGCGTCGGTCATGTCGATGCGGATGGTGCGGGTGGCGTGCAGGGGAGGCGCGCCGATGCCCCAGTCGGTCTGCTCGAACGCGGTCGCGGCGGCGGGATGGGATTGGGTTCCGTGCGCCCATGCCGGCACGGCAAGGGCGCAGGCCATGCCCAGAGCGGCGCCGAGCCAGGCCATTTTCATTGTGGGGGTGGAGTTCATGCTGCGTCCTTTCGTATCAATGATGGCCGTCGTGGCCGGCGGGCTTGCGTACCTGCACTTCGAGGTCGCTCGCGTGTCCTTGCGGCGAGGCGGTTTGCGGCGCGCGCGGCGCGTCGACGGGCGTCTCGACCCGGCGGGCGACGGTGCCGGGCGGATGCCTGAACCATCCGGGGTCGGAATAATCGCCGCGTTTCTGGTTCCTGCGCACCTTCATCACGGTGAACATGCCGCCCATTTCGACCGGGCCGAATTGCCCTGTGCCGGTCATCATCGGCAGCGTGTTGTCGGGCAGCGGCATTTCCATTTCGCTCATGTCGGCCATGCCGCGTTCACCCATCACCATGTAGTCGGGCACCAGCTTCGTGATCTTTTTCGCCAGCCCCGAGTGGTCGACGCCTATCATAGTCGGCACGCCGTGCCCCATGGGGTTCATGGCGTGATGGCTCTTGTGGCAGTGGAACGCCCAGTCGCCCTCCTCGTCGGCCCGGAACTCGATCTGCCGCATCTGCCCCACCGCGATGTCGGCGGTGACTTCCGGCCAGCGTGAGCCCCGGGGGGTGGGGCCGCCGTCGGTTCCCGTCACTTCGAATTCCACGCCGTGCAGGTGGATGGGATGGTTGGTCATGGTGAGGTTGCCGATGCGGATGCGCACCCGGTCGTTCAGCCGCACATTGAGACTGTCGATGCCGGGAAACGCGCGGCTGTTCCAGGTCCACAGATTGAAGTCGAGCATGGTGTTGACCTTGGGCGTGTAGCTGCCGGGTTCGATGTCGTAGCTGTTGAGCAGAAAGCAGAAATCACGATCGACCGGGTCGATGAGCGGATGCCTGCCTTTGGGGTGGGTGACCCAGAAGCCCATCATGCCCATCGCCATCTGCACCATTTCGTCGGCGTGCGGGTGATACATGAACGTGCCGGGGCGGCGCGCGACGAATTCATAGACGTAGGTTTCCCCCGGTTTGATATGCGCCTGGGTCAGGCCGCCGACGCCATCCATGCCGTTGGGCAATCTTTGGCCATGCCAGTGGATAGTGGTGTGTTCGGGCAGGCGGTTGGTGACGTACAGCCGCACCCGGTCGCCTTCGACCACCTCGATGGTCGGGCCGGGACTCTGCCCGTTGTAGCCCCACAGATGCGCCTTCATGCCGGGCGCGATTTCGCGCACCACGGGTTCGGCGACAAGGTGGAATTCCTTCACGCCGTCTTTCATGCGCCAGGGCAGCGTCCAGCCGTTGAGCGTGACCACGGGGTTGTAGGGACGGCCGTCGGGCGGCATCAGGGGCGGCTGTGTTGCGGCCGAGTCCTGGCTCACCAGCTCGGGCAGGCGGGCCATGGCGACCGGGGCCACGCTGGCGGCGGCGACCGTGCCGGCAAGTTTGAAAAAATCGCGTCTTGAAGTCATGGAAGCATCCTTTCAGTGGCCGCCGCCGGCGTCGGCGGCAACAGGCGTCATGGAGGGGGGCATGGCAAGGCTGCCGGGCGTGCCGAGCTGGGCCATCGCCCAGTCGGCCTCCGCCAGCCAGTAGTCGCGCTGGGCGTCGAGCGCGGCATTGACCGCAGAAATCTGCATCCGCGCGTCCGCGAGCAGCTCGAACACGCCGATCAGCATGCCGTTGTAGCGCAGCAGATTTTCTTCGGAAATGCGCTTTCGCAGCGGCACGACTTCGTCGCCGAGGTGGCGGGCGATGGCGTACTGGCTGGCACGCATGGCGTAAGCCTCGCGGATTTCCGAACGCGCGTTGACGGCAATTTCCTGCGCCCGCGCCAGCGCCTGGCCGTAGAGAGCTTCGGCCTGCGCCACGCGGGTTTCGCCAAAGTCGAACAGCGGCAGCTCGAATGCAATCTCATAGCCGCGCTGCTGCGGCGCCTCGTTGGAACCGTTGTTGATTCCCCCGAGTTCCAGCACGTTGACGAACCGGGTGCGTCGCGTAAGCCCGAGGTTCTTCGCCTGCGCCTCGGTTTGCAGACGCGCTTGCGCCAGGTCCAGCCGACTGTCGAGTGCGCGCTGCTCGATGGCATCCAGGCTGGGCAGGGCATCCGGCAATGCCGGCAGACGATCGGGCAGACGCAGACGCGCTGGATCGGCCAGACCCAGCACGCGCACCAGCCGCTCGCGCGCGCCCATGCGGGCCTGCTCGGCGCGTGCCGCCGCCAGCGCGGCATCGGCGTAAAACGCCTGTTCGCGCGCCCGTTGCAGCGCGCTCCAGTTGCCCGCTTCGGCCATGCGGCGCGCCAGTTCCGCGCCCGCTTCGGCGGCATCCATGGCCTGCCGCTGGTAGGCCGCGCCCGCACCCGCAGCGACCGCGACGATCCAGGCGCGCCGCGCGGCGTGCGCGGTAGCTAACGAATCGCGCACCAGCCGCTGCCGCGTAGCTTCGAAACGACGCGCCTCGATGTCGGCCCGGATCGGCAGGGCGAGCATGGCCGCCAGATTGAGATGCAGGCTGCGCTCCCATTCGATTTCACTGCCCTTGGTCAGGCGGCCAATTGAAAAGCCGGGGTTGGGCAGGCGCGCGGCGCGCACGCGCTCGGCCTCGGCAAACCCCAGTTCGTGGTAGGCCGCCTGGAGCCCCGGGTTGTTGAGCAGCGCGATTTCCACCGCGCCGTCGGCCGTGAGCGGTTCGGCGAGGAGTTCGTCGATGCGCGCATCGGCAGCGGCGCGGGTCGCGGCATCGCGCGTCCACACCGGTTTTTGCGGCAGGTGCCGGGCGACGCCGGCCTCGACGCCAGCAAAGCCCCGGTCGCCGGACAGGCTGGCGCAGCCGCCGAACATCGTCACGGCCAGCGCCGCCAGCGCCGTTTTCAGTATCAGGGATGACATGGCGCGGCCCTCAATGTTGGTGATGATGGGCGTGCGGATCGTCGCCGGCGGCCGCATCCTGCGCTTCACGCAAATAGGCGCGCCAGCCGCCGACGGCGTGGACGCGATCGTTGAGCGCGCGCCAGTCGGCGATGGGCGTGTCGCGCCAGGCTTGATAGGTGTCGAAGGGCATTGCAGCTTCGGCGGCTGCGGGTGTGGACGCGTCTGCGTGCGCCAGCCCGGCGGCCAGCGCGCAAGCACAGGCCCAGTGCGCCAGACGGCGCGGAGTCGGAATCGTATTCATGGTGTCCTCGCTGCGCGGCGTTGCCACGCACGGTTGATCGATGCCGCGAAGGCGGCGCGGGATCAGGCGGGAACGGCGCGGGGCGGTCGCTCGAGGCCGTCGGGAACGTGGCTCGCCGGGATGGCAAACGGACGCGGCGCATAGGCAGACGGCACAACCGCGGCAGGCAGGTCGAGCGTCACCGGAATCGGCAGCGCCGAGGCATGCAGGCACACCGCGCAATGCGTGCAGTCATGACGCGCCGGGGGGGCGTCGGATGCGGGCGGTTCGCCATGGCAGGACGGCGCGGCCTCGACCGTCAGCGGCGCGCTGCCGTGGCCCAGCGCGCACGACAGCATGGTGGCCGCGGCAAACCCCTGCAGGGGCAGGGCCAGCATCAGGCACAGCAGCATGAAATGGCGGATGGAGGCGCGCATGAGTGAAGTGTAGTCGTGTTCGGGCAGACCCGCACCTGTGGTGCAAGTTCCTCAGCCGCGCCGCTTGCGCGGTTCGTAATGCACCACTGCGCGCATGATTTCGGAATAGGGCAACGCGTCGATGCTGCCTGCGGCAGACAGTGCCTGCAGGACGGTGGCGGCCACGTCGCAGGTTTCGTCGCCCACCCCGCCCTGGGTGACGGCCAGGCCGCGCACGCCGCCGCACTGCGCGCGGATTTCCTTGCCGAAGGGCCACGGCGTGCCGGGCGCAATCTTGAGGGCGAATTGCGCGTTTTCGTGCACGGCGCGATAGAACGCGAGGCAACTTTCGCGCGCTTCGGGATCGCCGCAGGCAATGGCTTCCCGCTCGGCGAGATTGAGTTTTTTCGATCGTGCGCAGCTCACGCAGCGCGACAGCAACGCGCGTTCGAACGGACAGCTATGGGTGATGACGCTCTGGCGAGCGCGTTTGTAGGCGTCTTCGTTGTATTCAGCCATGGCAAAAAATCTGCGCGCAAGGCTTACCAGTCGTCGCCGGAGAGCGTCCTGTCGAGTTCACGCTCGGCCGTGAGCGTTTCCTGCGCGGCGATTTCGTTTTCGGCGAAGATCATTTTGTACTGGTCGCCGCTCTTCGGGTCGAGCGTCTTGCGCAGGTCGTTCACCTGCGCCTTGGCTTCCTTGAAGCTGGCCCATTCGCCTTGCTTTTCGAGCACCTTGAACATGCCCAGACGAAAAACGTAATACGGCATGAAATGTCTCCTTATGCGAGCCTGCCGTGGCAGTGTTTGTATTTCTTGCCGGAGCCGCAGGGGCAGGGATCGTTGCGGCCCACCTTGGGATAGGCGTCAGCAGCGGAGGCGGCTCCACCCTCCAATTTGGCCGCTGCCTCGGCTGCGGCGAAATCACGGGCCTCGTCGTACTCGGTGTGCTGGAACTGCATGCCCGAAGGCTCGTGCAGCTCGACCGCGGCCACATCCTCGGGCGCGCGCACCTGCACGGTGGTGGTGATCTGCGTGACTTCGGTCTTGATCGCCGCAAGCATGGCGGAAAAAAGCTCGAAGGCCTCGCGCTTGTATTCCTGCTTGGGCTGTTTCTGGGCATAGCCGCGCAGGTGGATGCCCTGGCGCAGGTGATCCAGCGCGGACAAATGTTCGCGCCAGTGGGTATCGAGACTTTGCAGCATGACGGTTCGCTCGAACTGGCGCAGGCCGTCGGCTCCCACCCGCGCTTCCTTTTCCCGGTAAACGGCGTCGGCAGCTTCGCAGATTTTCTTGCGCAGGCCCTCTTCGTCCAGCGACTTGTCCGCGTCCAGCCACTGTTGCAGCGGCAGATCGAGGCTGAACTGCGCGGCGAGCGCCCTTTCCAGCCCGGCCACGTCCCATTGTTCGTCCATGCTGCCCGGCGCGATGTGCAGGCTGATGGCTTCGTTCAGCACATCGTCGCGCATGGCGCGGATGGTGTCGGCGATGTTCTCGCTGGCGAGCAGTTCGTTGCGCTGCTCGTAGATGACGCGGCGCTGGTCGTTGGAAACGTCGTCGTATTCGAGCAACTGCTTCCTGATGTCGAAGTTGCGCTGTTCGACCTTGCGCTGCGCGTTCTCGATCGCGCGCGTCACCCACGGGTGCTCGATAGCTTCGCCCTCGGGCATTTTCAGCCGGTTCATGATCGCAGCGACGCGGTCGGAAGCGAAAATGCGCAGCAGCGGGTCTTCCAGCGACAGGAAGAAACGGCTGGAGCCGGGATCGCCCTGGCGGCCGGAGCGGCCGCGCAGCTGGTTGTCAACGCGCCGCGACTCGTGACGCTCGGTGCCGATGATGTGCAGCCCTCCCGACGCCAGCACGGCGTCGTGACGCACTTGCCAGTCAGCCTTGAGCGCGTCGATCTTCGCGGCCTTGTCGGCATCGGACAGGGTTTCGTCGTCACGAATGGCGTCGATTTCCTTCTGGATGCTGCCGCCCAGCACGATATCGGTGCCGCGGCCGGCCATGTTGGTGGCGATGGTGATCGCGCCGGGCAAGCCCGCCTGCGCGATAACTTCGGCTTCGCGCGCGTGCTGCTTGGCGTTGAGCACGTTGTGCGGCAGCCCTGCCTTCTTCAGCTCGGACGCGAGATGTTCGTTGGCTTCGATCGACGTGGTGCCGACCAGAACCGGCTGCCCCCGGGCGTGGCGTGCGCGGATGTCGTTGATGACGGCCTGGTCGCGTTCGCGGCTGGTGCGGTAGACCTGGTCGTGTTCGTCCTTGCGGATCATCGGCCGGTGGGTGGGGATCACCACCGTTTCCAGGCCATAGATGCTCTGGAATTCAAACGCTTCCGTGTCCGCCGTGCCGGTCATGCCCGAGAGCTTTTCGTACATGCGGAAATAGTTCTGGAAGGTGATCGACGCCAGCGTCTGGTTTTCCTTCTGGATCGCCACCCCTTCCTTGGCTTCGACCGCCTGGTGCAAACCTTCCGACCAGCGGCGGCCGCTCATCAGGCGGCCAGTGAACTCATCGACGATGATGACCTCGCCGTTCTGCACGACGTAGTGCTGGTCCTTGAAGAACAGCGCATGCGCCCGCAGCGCCGCGTATACATGGTGCATCAGCATGATGTTGCTGGCGTCGTAGAGACTGCCGCCTTCGGGCAGCAGGCCCAGCTCGTTCAGTACAGCCTCGACCTTTTCATGCCCGGATTCCGACAGCAGCACCTGGCGCTGCTTTTCGTCCACCCAGTAATCGCCTTCGCCTTCCTCGTCCTTCTGACGGACCAGGCGCGGAGGCACGGCGTTCACGCGGATGTAGAGCTCGGTGTTGTCGTCGGCCTGGCCGGAAATGATCAGCGGCGTGCGTGCTTCGTCGATGAGGATGGAATCGACTTCGTCGATGATGCCGAAGGCGAGCGGGCGCTGCACCTTGTCGGCCATCTGGTACACCATGTTGTCGCGCAGATAGTCGAAGCCGTATTCGTTATTGGTGCCGTAGGTGATGTCGCAGGCATACGCCGCCTGCTTCTGGTCGTGCGGCATCTGCGACAGGTTCACGCCGGTGGTCAGGCCGAGAAAGCCAAACAGCTTGCCCATGGCCTGCGCGTCGCGCTGCGCGAGATAGTCGTTTACCGTCACCACGTGCACGCCCTTGCCCGGCAGCGCGTTGAGGTAGGCCGGCAAGGTTGCCATCAGCGTCTTGCCTTCGCCCGTGCGCATCTCGGCGATCTTGCCCGCATGCAGCACCATGCCGCCCACCAGCTGCACGTCGAAATGGCGCATCCCGAGCACCCGCCTGGAAGCCTCGCGCACCACCGCAAACGCTTCCGGCAGGAGCTTGTCGAGCGTTTCGCCCTGCTCCAGCCGGCTGCGGAATTCGGCGGTCTTTGCGGTCAGCTCGGCGTCGGACAGCTTTTCCATCGCCGGCTCCAGCGCGTTGATCGCCTTGACCTTTTGCAGGTATTGTTTGACCAGCCGGTCGTTGCGGCTGCCGAAAACTTTCTTGATGAGGGATTGCAGCATGAGGAACCTGGAATGCCCGCAGGACGCGGTAAATCGTTGAATTTTAACATGACGGCCCGGCCCGGTCGCGACACCCGCAAGACGGATTTGCGGGCCCGGCCCGGCATGAAGGTTTTCCGGCCATGAGCGCGGAAAGCCTGGCCGAGCTTCTGGCCCGCCAACTGCCCGCCAGTGTGGCGGCGCGCGCCCGGGCGCTGCTCAAGCTCCAGTCCACCCTGGACCGGGCGCTGCCGGCTGCTCTGGCTGGCCATGTCCGGGTGCGCGCACTCGATGCGGGCGTCCTTTCGCTGGCCTGCGCCAGCGGCGCGCTGGCCAGCCGCCTCCGGCATCAGACCGACACGCTGATCAGCGCGCTCGCGTCACGCGGAGTGCCGGTTGATGCGGTGCGCGTGGTTGTCGACCCGGCCCTGCACGCACCCTACACGCCGCCCCTCGACAAGCCCGGCCTGCCTGTTGCCGCGCTCAACGGCCTTGCCAGACTCGAAACCGGCATCGAAGACGGCCCCTTGAAAGTCGCCCTGAAACGCCTGTTGCGTCACCACCAGCCTGACCAGTAGGCGCAAGCCCGCCCCCGCCCGCCCCCTCGTTGAGGGCTTGCGCGGCAAACGGCCTTGGCAAAAACGCTTGCGGGCGGCGTTCAATGCGCGCGGGCTTGCTCCGCAAGCTCCGACGACAAATGCAGCATCGCCTGCGCATGCACGACGAACTGCTTCAAGGCGGAACATTGTCCGCAGTGCGTCTCCGCACACCGCTCCAGCAGACGGGCCACGGTTACC
>JAIWOL010000074.1 GCA_020216925.1 Thiobacillus sp.
GACAGGGCATCGCAGGCCAGCGTCAATCGCGTGCGGCCGGCAGCATGCGCACTGTCACGCAACTGCATCAGCGCCAGGGCGTATGCCAGAACATCGTCCGGCTTCAGTGCATCGGCCTGGCCAAAAGCCGGGCGGGCGGCGATGTCGGCCAGGGCTGCCAAGGCCGCCTCCACTGTCAGACAGGCCTCGGGCCGAAGCATGCCCCTCTTGGGCATGGGCAGGCCTGCCGGCTGGCGATGACGGGCATACAGAGTTTGCGTATCTGGCACGACTCTCTCCTGTTGGGGCCCCTGCAAAAAAACAAGGCCGGCCGGGCCTTAACGGCCGCGGCCTGGCAGGGCTTTAATTCGTACCACTATAGACAGGATTTATGTACCAGGTGTGACAACACTCAACGCAGCACCAGCCGCTCCACCCCATAAAACAGCGCGGCGATCACGCCGACGACGAGCGCAAAGCGCAACACCCGGCCGATATGGCGGAGGTAAGCGCGGTTGCCGGTAAACAGCCAGGCCAGACCGAGCGCCACCACTGCGACCAGGATGGCAACGATCAGCAGACGCAGGACGATCATGCCGCGGCGAGAGGGTGCAGGCGGAGGTAGGCGGGCGGGGCGTCTTCTTCACGGGTGAAGCTGACGAGTTCCCAGGCTTCCTGGCGTTGCGACAGTTCGCGCAGCAGCGCGTTGTTGAGCGCATGACCCGACTTGTAGGCCTCGAAGCTGCCGATGATGGGATGGCCCAGCAGGTAGAGATCGCCAATGGCATCGAGCACCTTGTGTTTCACGAACTCGTCGTCGTAGCGCAGGCCATCCTGGTTGAGCACCCGGTACTCGTCCATGACGATGGCGTTGTCGAGCGAGCCGCCAAGCGCGAGGCCGTTGTTGCGCAAATATTCGACCTCGTGCATGAAACCGAATGTGCGCGCGCGGGCAACTTCCTTGGTGTAGGCAGTGTCGGCAAAGTCGATGCTGACGGTCTTGCCGCTCCTGTCGAAGACGGGGTGCTTGAAATCGATGGTGAACTCGATCCTGAAGCCGTTGTGCGGTACGAAGCGAGCCCATTTGTCGTCATCCCTCACTTCGATGGGCTGCTTGATGCGCACGTATTTTTTCGCAGCCTCCTGCTCGACGATGCCGGCCGACTGAAGCAGAAAAACGAAAGGCGCGGACGAGCCGTCCATGATGGGAATCTCGGGGCCGGTGAGATCGACCAGGAGATTGTCGATGCCCAGGCCCGCGAGCGCGGACATGAGGTGCTCGACCGTGGACACCCTGGCCGGACCGGATTGCAAAAGGGAACACAACCGGGTGTCGGTCACGAGAAAGGGATCGGCCTTGAGCTCCGCAGGCGGATCGAGGTCCATGCGACGAAAAACAATGCCGGTATCGGGTCCGGCCGGGCGCAGTGTCATCTCCACCTTGACGCCGGAGTGCAGGCCGACGCCAGTGGCAGTGACCGGGCTTTTGAGAGTGCGCTGTCTGATCATCTCGGCTGATTCAGGAATGAAGTGTAATTTTGCGTTACGCCGTTTGCGCGGGCGGGATACGCGTGCATCCCCGCTTTTTTGACCGGCCAGTCGAAATTGCAGAAATGCGCTACACACACCTCACCCGACTAGAACGATATCAGATTTACACCATGAAGCAGGCAGGCACAAGCAAAGCGAGATAAGCCATGTGCCGGAACGAAACGCATCGGCCATCATCTATCGGCAGGGAGCTGCTCTATCCAGAAAATGGCAAGAAAATGGGGTCACCCATTAGCCGACCGTAATCAAGCGCGAACACCTTCCCGCCCACCTTTTTTTGATGGCGGGTTTTCTTTGCACGACCGTGCTGCATCCTGCCTTGTTGTTTCAGGCCGAACCCGTTTCCTCGATGCTGGCTACGACCGAGTCGTGCCTGCCACCCATATGGATCAAGCGGTGTGCGATGAACTGCCCCCGCCCTGGCGGAACCCCGCCCCAGAGAAACCTTGGTGCCGCCGAAGTGTCCGGGCAAAGATCACAGATCCGTGGCTCGCGTTTCCGCGTCCAGTCCCCAATTGGCTCACCCGGCAGACGGCCCGGTGCAACAACACAGGTGGTGACGGCAAGGTCTCCACTCAGACACACTGGTTCAAGCCCAGACCCTATTGCTGGCTAACCTGCCGTCACCAAACCGTTCAGGCGAAACAGCGCTTCACATCGAAAGGCTGTCCCTCCTTCAGCATGTGGTAACTCGCCCGCGCCAGCTTGTGCGCCAGTGCCTTGGTTGCCACGATGCTGTTCGTTTTGGCTTTCTTCCGCTCGAAGAAGCGCCGTGCCTCGTCGTTGAAGCGACGGGCGAAGTTCGCCGCTTCGATGAACGCCCACACCAGATAGGCGTTGCCGTTCTTGGTATTGCATTCGCCTTTCTTCCTGCCGTTGGAGTAGCGGGCGCTGTCCACACAACGGGCATAGGAAGCGAAGTTGCCGACCCGGGCGAAGCGGGTGACGTCGCCCGTCTCCAGCATGATGACGATGGCCAGCACCTCGCCAATGCCGGGGATGCTTTTAAGCCGAACATAGTCCGGGCGCAGTTTCGCGCCCTCCAGCAGACGCGCCTCGAGCCGCCCGATTTCCAGGTTCAGCGTGGCGATGACGGCGAGGTTGGCCTGCACCGCCAACGCGACATCCGCGGCGAGTCCGGGCGTGCCGATGTCGCTGGGGGCGAGCCGCTTGATGGCCGCGGCGGACGGACGCGACCCGGTCGATCGGGCCAGGATGTTCTCTACCGCCAGCACATGCTGGGTACGCGAGCGCACGAGCTGGACGCGCTTTCTGGCCAGATCGCGCAAGGCGCGCTCGGCGGGCGGATGGATATAGCCAGTGGGCAGGATGCCCAGCCGCAGCATGTGCGCCAGGTGGGCGGCGTCGGTCTCGTCGTCGCTGTGCTTCAAACCGTCGTAGCGTTTCATGGCGACGGTGTTGGCGAGCTTGACGGCATAGCCTTCGGCCATCAGGCCGTCAACCAGCCAGTACCAGTTGTAGGGATTCGACGACTACGCCTGTCAGTTCGTCGCGGTGCGGCGCAAGCAGCGCCAGTATCGTCGAAAGATCGTTGGGGCAGCACCGGCTGAGCAGCACCTTGTCCGTCTCGTCCGTCACCACGACCACGCTATTGTTCGAATGCAGGTCTATGCCACAAAATCTCATCTCGGCCTCCTTTGAGTAAAAGAACAAAGTTCGCACTTCGCTTTTTACTCCTCCGCCTCACAGCGGTGGGAGGTCGGCTAGATGATTCTCAGACACCATTTAACGCCATTCGGGCTGAGCGCGAAACCAACCCGCAAGACATGGTTCGGCGCCCGCCGCAAGCGGCGGCAACGGGCGTATCAGCCCCCGCAGCAACCGCCCTTGCCGCGTTCCTGGATCGGCGGGCACGGCACGGTGCCGTAGGAGCAGTACACGCAGCAGTCACCCGGCTTGGGCTTGAGCACGGCGTGACACTGCTCGCACTCGTAGAACCACTGGCAGGCGTCCGTCGGCATCGTCTCGGTCTTGGCGTGGCCGCACTCGGGACAGGTCAGCGTCGATTGCAGGATTACCGCAGTCATTTGGCGGCTCCCGCCAACGTGGCCGGATAACCGGCGTCCCGGGTGGCGCGGGTGAGGGTCTCGACGTTCGTCTGCGCATCATCGAACGAGCACAATAAAGGCACAATAAAGGGGTCAGGTCTTGCAATAATGCATTTCAGTTGAGCCCGCGTGTTGCAATACAAGACCGGTCCCTATTTTTGAGACTTGATCCCTATTTTGATCTCCACCTTGACGCAGGAGTGCAAGCCTGCGCCGGTGGCAGTGGCCGGGCTTTTGGGGGGCGCTGTCTGATCATTTCGTCATTTTGGCCTTTGGCATAGGCAACGCGCCGAATGCGCGCGTGCCGGGTTGTGGCCGGCGCAGGCGGATTCGGTTCGTGCCATCTCAGTCTGCCTGTTTGCGCAGGAAGGCCGGGATGTCCAGGGTGTCAATGCCGGAATCGGCCATCGCCTGGATGGTGCGGCTGCGGCGGTTGATCATCACGCTGGGCAGTTCTTCGCCTGGGTCGGCCATCATCGGCACGTTGTCGGTGCCGGTCTTGATGATCTGCATGGGACGCGATTGCTGGCGGGCAACGGGGTTGCCAAGGCCGGTGGCGACCATGGTTACGCGCAGGGCGTCTTCCATGCTGTCGTCGAGCACCTGGCCGACGATGACGGTGGCTTCCTCGGCGGTGAATTCCTTGATCGTGTTCATCACGTCGTGGATTTCGCGCATCTTCACGCTGGACGATGCAGTGATGTTGACGAGGATGCCGCGTGCGCCGCGCAGGTCGACCGATTCGAGCAGCGGGCTGGCCACGGCTTGCTCGGCAGCAATCCTGGCGCGGTTTTCGCCGCTGGCCTGCGCCGAACCCATCATCGCCATGCCCATTTCGCTCATTACGGTGCGCACGTCGGCGAAGTCGACGTTGACCAGGCCGGGGCAGTTGATGACTTCGGCAATGCCGCCGACCGCGCCATGCAGCACGTTGTTGGCGGCCTTGAAGGCATCGAGCATGGACACGTCTTCGCCCAGTACCTGCATCAGCTTTTCGTTGGGGATGATGATGAGCGAATCGACATGCCGCGCCAGCGCCTCGATGCCGGCGTTGGCGGCGCGCACACGTCTGCCTTCGAACATGAAAGGCTTGGTCACCACGGCTACGGTGAGGATGCCAAGCTCCTTGGCGACTTCGGCCACCACGGGGGCGGCGCCGGTGCCGGTGCCGCCGCCCATGCCCGCGGTGATGAACAGCATGTCGGCGCCGTCGATCAGTTCGGCGATGCGCTCGCGGTCTTCCAGCGCGGCTTCGCGGCCGATTTCGGGGTTGGCGCCCGCGCCCAGACCCTTGGTTACGCCGTTGCCGAGCTGCAGCTGTATCTTGGCCTGGTTGCGTTTCAGCGCCTGCGCGTCGGTGTTGATGGCGATGAATTCCACGCCATTCAAGCCCGAGGCGATCATGTGATCGACCGCGTTGCCGCCGCAGCCGCCCACGCCGATCACTTTGATCACTGCATCCTGAGTATCCACGTCCATCAGTTCAAACATTTGCTGCCTCCTTTAATGCCAAAAAAAACCACACTCAAAAATCTTTGACGTGTTTGCCGCGATACCCCTGGGCATCGGGCACGACCGCCAAAACCTGTTTCGACGCTGGGCACGCTCGTATGCGTCGCGCCGGCGTCAGAAATTCCCCTTGAACCAGTTCTTCATGCGCGCCAGCACGTCCTTGAAGCTGTTGCCCGACAGTTTGGGCGCGTCGCGTCCGCGCGCTTCCAGTCCGGCCATCAGCAGGCCCATGCAGGTGGCGTAACGCGGGTTGTGCATGACGTCGGCCAGTCCGCCTTCGTAGCGCGGCCAGCCCAGCCGCACCGGCATATGGAAAACTTCCTCGCCCAGTTCGACCATGCCCTGCATGCCCGCCGAGCCGCCGGTGATGACGATGCCGGACGACAGGAGCTCTTCGAATCCGCTGCGGCGCAGTTCGGCCTGTACCAGCGAATACAGTTCTTCCATGCGCGGTTCGATGAATTCGGCCAGGGTCTGGCGGGAAAGCGTGCGCGGCGGCCGGTCGCCGATGCCGGGCACTTCGATCATGTCGCGCGCGTCGGCCAGTTGCCGCAGCGCGCAGCCGTACTGGATCTTGATGTCTTCGGCTTCCTTGGGCGGGGTGCGCAGCGCCACCGCGATGTCGTTGTTGACCTGGTCGCCGGCTACCGGGATCACGGCGGTGTGACGGATCGCGCCGTTGGTGAACACGGCGATGTCGGTGGTGCCGCCGCCGATATCGATCAGGCACACGCCGAGTTCCTTTTCGTCCTCGGTGAGCACCGCCAGCGCCGACGCCAGCGGTTGCAGCACCAGATCGCCGACTTCGAGGCCGCAGCGGCGCACGCACTTGATGATGTTCTGTGCGGCCGATACCGCGCCGGTGACGATGTGCACCTTCACTTCGAGGCGCACGGCGCTCATGCCGAGCGGGTCGCGCACGTCTTCCTGGCCGTCGACGATGAATTCCTGCGGGATGGTGTGCAGGATCTGCTGGTCGGTGGGAATATTCACGGCGCGGGCGGTTTCCACTACCCGGTCGACGTCCATCTGGGAGATTTCCCTGTCCTTGATGGCGAACATGCCGTGGGAGTTGAAGCTCTTGATATGGCTGCCGGCGATGCCGGTGTACACCTCGCGGATTTTGCAGTCGGCCATCAGCTCGGCTTCTTCCAGCGCGCGCTGGATGGCGTTGACGGTGGCCTCGATGTTGACCACGACGCCGCGGCGCAGCCCGCGCGACGGCGACGAGCCCATGCCGATGATGTCGAGGCCACCCTCGTCGTTGACCTCGGCGACGATGCAGACGATCTTCGAGGTGCCGATGTCGAGGCCGACGACAAGGTTTTTGGGATCTCTTGGCTTGCTCATGTTGTGCTCGGTTGCGCAGGGGCGACGGGGCCGCGTGGTCTGAAGCTCGCCGGCTGCCGGTTGTCGGGCATCCGGACTGCAAAGCCGTCCGGATAACGAAGGTCGACCGTGTGCGGCGCAACGGCGGCGATGGGGCTGCCATCCGCTGCCTGCGTGGCACCGAACAGGCGGGGGTAGAGTGCGACGAAGCGGGCGAGCCGCGCGTCGGTGCTGTCACGGCCCAGCGCGATGTGCATGCCGGAATCGAGGCGCATCCGCCAGGCGCGGCGCGGCGTGAGGCGCAGTTCGTCGATCTTGAATCCCAGCGGGGCCAGGGTCTGGCTGTGGCGCAGAAAGGTTTCGACCACTTCGCTGCTGGTGTCTTCCGGCCCCCACAGGCGGGGCAATCTGTCGGATACGGCGGCCACGAACACGTTGCCTTCGCGGTCGACCAGCGCGTCGTCGTTCCAGCGCGCAAGGGGCACGTGCTCGACCAGCGATACCACCAGGGTATCGGGCCAGCGCCGCTCGACCCGCGCCTCGCGCACCCAGGGCAGTTTTTCCAGGCTTTCGCGCACGCGTTCGATGTCGACGGTGAAGAAGGTGCCGCGCACTTTGCGCTCGGCGACCAGGCGGAGCTGCGCTTCGGTGACGTGTGCCACCGGCGTTTTCACTTCCAGAGTGGCAAGCGCGAACCACGGGCGCGCGACCAGCCAGCTGGCCGCGCCATAGGCGAACAGGCCGAGCGCGCCCCAGGTCAGCACGCGGGCGACCTGGCACAGCGGATGCGCATCGAACTCGGCGTTGTCGCTCACAGCGTCTGCTCCAGAATGGCAAGGCACAGGGCGTCGAAATCCATGCCGTTGGCACGTGCCGCCATCGGCACAAGACTGTGGTCGGTCATTCCGGGCGAAGTGTTGGCTTCGAGCAGATAGGGCCGGCCGGCGCGATCGAGCATGATGTCGATGCGCCCCCAGCCACGCCCGCCCAGCTGGCGGAAGGCGTCGAGCGCCAGTTGCCGCAGCGCCTGTTCTTCTGCATCCGGCAGGCCGGCTGGGCAGTGGTATTGCGTGTCGTCGCGCAGGTATTTGGCTTCGAAATCGTAAAAGGCGCGTTCCTTGGCGGGTTCCAGGCGGATCAACGGCAACGCCGCGTGGCCGAGGATGGCGGCGGTGAATTCCGGGCCGTCGATGAATTTTTCCGCCAGCACCAGGGGGTCGTGTTCGGCGGCGGTTTCAAAGGCGGCCCTGAGCGCGCCCGGCTCGGTGACCTTGCTCATGCCGATGCTGGAACCCTCGCGCGCCGGTTTCACGAAGACGGGCAAACCGAGCTGGCGTTCGACCGCCGCAAAATCGCTGTCTGCGGTGAGGATGGCCCAGTCGGCGGTGGGCAGGCCGGCGGCGCGCCACAGCAGCTTGGTGCGCCACTTGTCCATGCCAAGCGCGGACGCCATGACGCCGCTGCCGGTGTAGGGGATGCCCAGCAGTTCGAGCGCGCCCTGCATGCAGCCGTCCTCGCCGTAGCGCCCGTGCAGGGCAATGAAGACGCGGTCGAATTCGCCACTGATGAGGTCGCCGAGGTTGCGGGTGGCGGGATCGAAGGCATGCGCGTCGATGCCCTGGCGCACGAGCGCGGCGAGCACCGCGTTGCCGCTGTTGAGCGACACCGGGCGCTCGGCCGAGGTGCCGCCCAGCATGACCGCGACTTTTCCGAAGCGTTTCGCGGTTTCGATCTGATTCACTGCCGTTCTCCAATAATGCGCACTTCGCGGATCAGCCGCACGTTGGTGCGCGCTTCCACGGTGTCTTCCACGTGTTCGATCAGGCGCTCGATGTCGGTCGCGGTGGCGTTGCCGGTATTGACGATGAAATTGGCGTGCTTCTCCGACACCTGCGCGCCGCCGATCGCATGTCCTTTGAGCCCGCAGGCTTCGATCAGCCGCGCGGCGTGGTCGCCCGGCGGATTGCGGAACACCGAGCCGGCGTTGGGCATTTGCAGGGGCTGCGAGGCAATGCGCTTTTGCAGCAGCGCCTTGATGGCTTCGCGCGACGCCGCGCCGTCGCCCCTGTCCAGCCGGAACCAGCCGCCGACGAACCATTCCTGCTGCGGCTGTTTCAGGGCCACATGGCGGTAGCTGGTGAAATAGTCGGCAGGCAGGCGCTCGTTGAGCTGACCCTGGCGGTCGAGCGTTTCAACCTGCACCACCTTGTCCCAGGTTTCGCTTCCGTAACACCCGGCATTCATCGCCAGCACGCCGCCTACGGTGCCTGGAATACCGGCCCAGAATTCTCCGCCGACGAGGTCGTGGCGGGCGGCAAAACGCGCGAGTTTGGGCGAGGCGACGCCGGCCTGGGCATAGATGAGCGCGGTGTCCCGATCAGCAGGCGGCGGCGGCAAACCCTGGGTGCGAAACTCGATCGATATTTTTTTCAGCACGCCGTGCAGCAGGATCACCACGCCGGACACGCCGCCATCGCGCACCAGCAGGTTGCTGCCCAGTCCGACCATGTGGATGTCTTCGAAGGGCGGCACCGAGCGCACCAGCCAGACCAGATCTTCGAGGTCGGCCGGAAGGTAGACGCGTTTGGCCGCGCCGCCCGCACGCCACGAGACGTGCTTTTTCATCGGTTCGTTGTAGAGGAATTCGCCGCGCAGCACCGGGCCGTTGCCGGCGGCGATATCGGGCTCGTTGATGCGCAGATCATGCCGCACGGCTGCCTCCGATCGCAGGCGCAACCTGGCCGATGCTGCCAGCCCCCATCACCAGCACCACGTCCCCATCGCGGGCCAGCTCGCCTATTGTCGCGGCCACGTCGGCCACCTGCTCGACGAACACCGGCTCGACCTTGCCCGCCACCCGCACCGCGCGGGCGAGCGCGCGGCCATCCGCAGCTACGATGGGCGTCTCGCCTGCGGGGTAGACGTCGGTCAACACCAGCGCGTCGACTTCGGACAGCACTTTGACGAAATCCTCGAAGCAGTCGCGGGTGCGCGTGTAGCGGTGCGGCTGGAAAGCCAGCACCAGACGGCGGCCGGGGAAGGCACCGCGCGCGGCGGCGATGGTCGCGGCCATTTCCACGGGGTGGTGGCCGTAGTCGTCGACCAGACAATACTGTCCGCCGTCTTTCGCTGGCTGCTCGCCATAGCGCTGGAAGCGGCGACCGACGCCGTGGAACTCGGCCAGCGCCCGCACGATGGCGGCGTCATCCGCGCCCACTTCGGTCGCCACCGCGATCGCGGCGAGCGCGTTGAGCACGTTATGCATGCCGGGATGGTTGAGCACCACGTCGAGCCTGGCCAGGCCTTCACGCTCGACGCTGAAATGCATGCGGCCGGACGCGAAGCGCGGATTCAGCGCACGCACCTGCGCAGCCTCGCTGAACCCATATGTCGTGATCGGCTTGGTGATGCGCGACAGGATCGACGCCACATGCGGATCGTCAATGCACAGCACCGCCATCCCATAGAACGGCAGACGCTGGCAGAAATCGACGAAGGCGGTTTTGAGGCGCTCGAAATCGTGGCCGTAGGTGTCCATATGATCGGCATCGATGTTGGTG
>JAIWOL010000075.1 GCA_020216925.1 Thiobacillus sp.
ACGATGGCAATCACGGGGGTGAGATAAAGGAAGGAAGCATCCGACTCGTCGGCCTCGGCGACGAGGAAATCGCCTTTGCCCAGGCGCGCGTTGGTGCCGGCAGCAGTGAGTTTGCCGCCAATGACATAGGTGGGGTCCATGCCCGCCTCGCCAAGGATGCTGGCGACGAGGCTGGTGGTAGTGGTCTTGCCGTGCGTGCCGGCGATGGCGATGCCCTGCTTCAGGCGCATCAGCTCGGCGAGCATCAGCGCGCGCGGCACGATGGGAATCTTCTTCTCGCGCGCGGCGACCACCTCGGGATTGGTTTCCTGCACGGCGGTCGAAGTCACCACCACGTCCGCCCCGGCGATGTTTTCCGCCGCATGGCCACAATGGATGCGCGCCCCGAGTCTGGCCAGGCGCTGCGTCACCGCGTTGTCGGCCAGGTCGGAACCCGACACGGCGTAGCCCTGGTTCAGCAGCACCTCGGCGATGCCGCTCATGCCGACCCCGCCGATGCCGACGAAATGGATTTGTTTTACCGCGTGTCTCACTTCGCCAACCCTTCACAAACATCCGCCACCCGCGCGGTCGCATCGGGTTTCGCCAAGGCACGCGCCTTGGCGGACATGACTGCCAGCATCGGACGATCCAGACCGCCGATGCGCGCGGCGAGTTTCTCCGCTGTCAGGTCTTTCTGCTGCATCAGCCAGGCCGCGCCGGCCCCGGCGAGAAATTCGGCATTGCCGGTCTGGTGGTCGTCCACCGCAAACGGAAAGGGCACGAGCACCGCTGGCACGCCGGCGCAGGCGAGTTCGGCGACGGTCATTGCGCCGGCGCGGCAGATGGCAAAGTCGCACATACGGTATTCGGTCGCCATGTCCTCGATGTAATCGCGCACGTCGGCGTCCACTCCTGCTGCGGCATAGTTGGCGCGCAATGCGTCGACATGCTGCCGGCCCGACTGGTGCACGACCTGCGGCCGCCGGTCGCGCGGCAGCAGGGCCAGCGCTTTCGGCACCAGTTCATTGAGCGCCTGCGCCCCCAGGCTGCCGCCCACGACCAGGAGGCGCAACGGACCGGAGCGGGATGCGCGGTCATCGGCCGCCATCGCGGCGATGTCCGTTCGCACGGGGTTGCCCAGCCAGTCGGCCTGCACGCGCCCGCAGGGGATGGGTTTGTCGCGCCCTTGGGTGAAAGCCTGCGGGAAGGCTGTCAACACCCGGTCAGCCAGGCAGGCCAATAAACGGTTGCTCAGGCCGGCCACGGAATTCTGTTCGTGGATAACCAGCGGCCGGTTCAGGAGGCTCGCCATCATGCCGCCCGGAAACGCGGTGTAGCCGCCCATGCCCAGCACCACGTCGGGCCGGCGACGCAGTATGGCGCGAAGGCTCTGCCAGAACGCAACCAGCAGCAGCGCCGGCAGAAGCAGTTTCCGCAACAGGCCCTTGCCGCGCACGCCGCCCACGGCCACCCACTCGATGTCGATGCCGGCGGCGGGCACCACGCGCGCTTCCAGCCCGCTGCGCGTGCCCAGCCAGAAAACGTTCCAGCCGCGCGCGCGCAGGTGTTCGGCCACGGCAAGCGCCGGATAGACATGGCCGCCGGTGCCGCCGGCCATGACCATGAGGGTGCGGTTTGCCGCCATCAGAAGGTTTTCCCCCGCATCATCTGCCGGTGTTCCCAGTCGATGCGCAGCAGCACGGCCACCGCCAGGCAGTTGGCGACGATGCCGCTGCCGCCAAACGACAGGAACGGCAAGGTGAGGCCCTTGGTCGGCAAGAGGCCGACGTTCACGCCCATGTTGATGAGCGACTGCACGCCGAGCCAGATGCCGATGCCGGCCGCGACCAGGGCGCTGTAGTTGCGTTCGAGCTGGGCGGCACGGCGAGCGATGAAAAACGCCTTGACGATGAGCCAGCCAAAGAGCCCCAGCAGCACCAGCACGCCGACGAACCCGAATTCCTCGGCGATCACCGCCAGCAGAAAATCGGTATGCGCTTCGGGAAGGTAGAAAAGTTTTTCCACGCTGCCGCCCAAGCCCAGGCCCAGCCATTCCCCCCGCCCGAAGGCAATGAGCGCGTGGGAAAGCTGGTAACCCTTGCCATACGGGTCTGCAAACGGATCCATGAAGCCGAGCATCCGCTGCATCCGGTATTCGGACGTGAGAATCAACACGGCAAACCCGCTCAGCAGCACCGCCACCAGGCCGGCGAACACTTTCCAGTTCAACCCGCCCAGGAACAGGATGCCCATGGCGATGGACACGATGACGACGAATGCGCCGAAGTCCGGCTCCAGCAGCAACAGCACGCCGGCCAGCATCATCACGCCCGCCATCGGCAGGAATCCGCGCTTGAAATCGTGCATGAATGCCGCCTTGCGCGTGGTGTAGTCGGCTGCGTACAGCACCGCCAGGAATTTCATCAGTTCGGAAGGCTGGAGATTGGCAAAACCCAGGGGAATCCAGCGGCGGCTGCCGTTCACTTCGCGGCCGATGCCCGGGATGAGCACCACCAGCAGCAGCAGCAGTCCGCCCAGAAAAAGATACGGCGCGGCCTGCTGCCATATCCGCGTCGGCACCTGGAAAGCGGCAACTGCCGCGACGATGCCGAGCACGATGTAGGCGCCCTGACGCAACAGATAGAACTCACCGTCGAAGCCGGTGCGGCGCGATGCCTCGGCCGTGGGCAGCGAGGCGGAGTACACCATCACCAGGCCGATGGCGAGCAGCGCGAGCGCCAGCCACAGCAGGCCGAAATCGAGTTCGGCGCTGGGCTTGGGCGCGCGGGCGGTATAGAGCATCAGGCAGACGCCCTTTCTGCCGCCAGCCGGTTTACGGCTTCGATGAACACTTCGGCGCGATGGGTGTAATTGCGGAACATGTCGAAGCTCGCGCAGGCCGGCGACAGCAGAACTGCGTCGCCCGGATGCGCCAGCCGGTGAGCCATCGCCACCGCCTCGGGCAGCGTCGCGGCGGGATGCACCGGCACGCCGCTGCCGGCGATAGCCGCCCCGATCAACGGGGCGTCGCGGCCGATCAGCAGCACGGCGCGGGCATTGGCCTCGACCGCGGCCTTCAGCGGCGAAAAGTCCTGGCCCTTGCCATCCCCGCCGAGAATCACCACGGCCTTGGTCGATCCCATGCCGTACAGCGCCGCCTCGGTGGCGCCGACGTTGGTGCCCTTGGAATCGTCGAAGTAGGTTACGCCCTCGATTTCGGCAATTTTTTCCACACGGTGCGGCAGCCCCCTGAAATGGGCCAGCCCGCGCAACAACGCTTCCATCGGCAGCCCGATTGCGCGCGTGAGCGCCAGCGCGGCCAGCGCATTGGCGGCATTGTGCAGGCCGGCAACCGGCAGCGCCGAAAGCGGCATCAGCATGTCGCCGCCCAGGCAGAGCTCGTCTTCGCACAGGCCGAAATTTTCCCCGCTCGGGCAACGGTCGAGGCCGAAACTGACCACCTGCCGGCCCGGCAGCGCCATCGCCATCGAGCGCGCGTCGTCGCGGTTCAGCACCTGCACGCCGCTGCCGCCGAAGATGCGGGCCTTGGCCGCGGCGTAGGCTTCCATGTCGGCGTAGCGATCCATGTGGTCTTCCGACAGATTGAGCACGGTTGCCGCGTCCGCATCGAGGCTGCTCGTGGTTTCCAGCTGGAACGACGACAACTCCAGCACCCAGACCTGCGGCGGGGGCGCAAAGCCCTGTTCGATCTCGTAGAGGGCATCGAGCACCGGCAGGCCGATATTGCCGGCCACGCAGGTTTCCAGCCCGGCCATGCGGCACATGTCGCCGCACATGGCCGTGACGGTGCTCTTGCCGTTGCTGCCGGTGATGGCGAGCACACGCATGGGATGTTCGCGTACGTCGTTGAGCGCGTGGAGCGCGCGGGCGAACAGTTCGACATCGCCCACGACTTCGACACCGGCCGCTATCGCAGCGGCCACTGCCGGCTCGGCCAGCGGCACCCCCGGACTGACGACCAGCAGATCGGCTGCGGCCAGCCGGGCGGGATCGAACGGCCCGGTGGCGAGCGGCACATCCGGCAGCAGGGCCGCGAGGCGTTCCGCCTGCGGCGGGGCCAGCCGGCTGTCTGCCACCGACACCTGCGCGCCGCGCGCGTGCAGCCAGCGGGCGCACGACAGGCCCGTATCGCCCAGCCCCAGAATCAGGGTGCGCTTGCCGGTCAGTTCGAGACTGTCGTAGTTCATCGGATTTTCAGACTCGCAAGACCAGTCAGCACCAGCATCATGCTGATGATCCAGAAACGCACGGGCAGGTTCTGGTGTCGCCCTAACGTGACGGCTCCGCCGTCACGTGAGTCTCCCCCAAACCTTCCCGTGCCGCGTTTCATCATGGTGACGTTCATCGGATTTTCAGACTCGCAAGACCAATCAGCACCAGCATCATGCTGATGATCCAGAAACGCACCACTACCTGGTTTTCCTTCCAGCCCTTGAGTTCGTAGTGATGGTGGATGGGCGCCATGCGGAAGACACGCCGGCCGGTGAGCTTGAACGAGGCCACCTGCACCATGACCGAGAGCGTTTCCATGACGAACACGCCGCACATGATGAAGAGCACGATTTCCTGCCGCACGATGACGGCGACGACGCCCAGCGCGGCGCCCAGGGCAAGCGCGCCGACGTCGCCCATGAAGACTTCGGCCGGGTAGGCGTTGAACCACAGAAAGGCCAGCCCCGCGCCCGCCATGGCAGCGCAGAAGATGGCCAGTTCGCCCGCCCCCGGCACGAACGGCAATCCCAGGTATTTGGAGAACACCGCGTTGCCGGCGACGTAGGCAAAGATGGCGAGCGCCGACGCGACCATTACCGTGGGCAGGATCGCCAGGCCGTCCAGGCCGTCGGTCAGGTTGACGGCGTTGGACGCCCCGACGATGACGAAGTACGTCAGCGCGATGAAGGCAAACGCCGACAGTGCGAGGGTGCCGTGCTTGACGAAAGGCACGATCAGTTCAGTGTGCGACGGCAGGCTGGCGCTCTGCCACAGGTAGAGCGCGACGGCCAGACCGATCACCGATTGCCAGAAATATTTCCAGCGGCTGGGCAGGCCGCGCGAGTTTTTCTCCACCACCTTGCGCCAGTCGTCGACCCAGCCAATGACGCCAAACCCGACCAGGGTGACAAGCGCCACCCATACATAATGGTTCGACAGATCCGCCCACAACAGGGTGGTCACGGTCACAGACACCAGGATCAGCGCCCCGCCCATGGTGGGCGTGCCGGATTTGACGAGATGCGTCTGCGGGCCGTCGGTGCGCACCGACTGGCCGATCTTCAGGGCGGTGAGCTTCCTGATCACGGCCGGGCCGACGATGAAGGAAATGGTCAGCGCGGTGAGCGTGGCCAGCACGGCGCGCAGCGTCAGGTAATTGAAGACGTTGAACGCCCGGATGTCCTGACCCAGTTGTTGAAAGAGCCAAAGCAGCATGTCAGTGCGTCTCCAGGAAACGGTTCACCACACGTTCCATCTTCATGAAGCGCGACCCCTTCACCAGCACGGTGGTGTCGGCGTCCAGCGCGGTTTCCAGTTCAGCCAGCAAGGCTTCGATGCGTTCGAAGTGCGTGGCCCCGTGTCCGAACGCGCCGACGGTTTCTTTCGTCAGCTCGCCCAGCGCAAGCAGCCGGTCGATGCCCGCTTGGCGTGCGGCCGCGCCGATCTGTGCGTGCATGGCGGCGGCTTCCCGGCCCAGCTCGCCCATGTCGCCCAGCACGAGAATTTTCCTGCCGGGCTGGGCGGCGAGCACGGCCAGCGCCGCTTTCACCGAATCGGGATTGGCGTTGTAGGTATCGTCGATGAGGGCGCTGCCGCGCAGGGCCGGCTTGCGTTGCAGACGGCCTTTCACCCCGGTGAACGCGGTGAGGCCATCGACTATGCTGCGAAGATCGACATCGAGCGTGAACGCCAGCGCGGCAGCGGCCAGCGCGTTCATTGCGTTGTGCGCGCCGGGCATGGCCAGATCGATATCCAGCCTGGCATTGGGCAAATGGATGACAAGCCGCGAGCCGAATGTCCGCGTTTCGATTTCGCCGCGCACCCGCGCATCGGCGTGCTGGCCAAAATCGACCACGACGCGATGCGCATTGGCCTGGCGCCAGAGCGGGGCGTGGGGATCGTCTGCATTGATAACGGCAATACCGGCATCCGACAGGCCGTTGAAGATTTCGCCCTTGGCGCGCGCGATGGCCTCGACCGAGCCCAGGTTGCCGATGTGCGCGGTGAGCGCGTTGTTCACCAGCGCCACGTCGGGACGGGCCAGCCGGGTCAGGTAGTCGATCTCGCCGGCATGGTTCATGCCCATCTCGAACACGGCAAAGCGATGCTGCGGCCGCAGCCGCAGCAACATCTGCGGCACGCCGACATCGTTGTTGAGATTACCTTCCGTGGCAAGCACCGCCGCGGGGTCGCCGGTTTCCACGCAGAGGATGGCAGCGAGCATTTCCTTCACCGTGGTCTTGCCGCTGCTGCCGGTGAGCCCTACCACAGGCAGATCGAAGCGCGCCCGCCAGGCAGCGGCCAGCCGCCCCAGCGCCAGACGGGTGTCGTCGACACGGATGGCCTGCGTCACACCCGGAGCCTGGGCGCGATCGAGCACCGCGCCTGCCGCGCCCTGCCGGAGCGCGTCTTCGGCATACGCGCCGCCATCGAATTTTTCGCCGCGCAGGGCAATGAAGAGATCGCCCGGCAGAATGTTGCGGCTGTCGGTGGAAACGCGCAGCACGGGCGCGTCACGCCCGGCGAACGGGACGCCCAGCATGGCTGCGACTGCGGACAGTTTCAGGTCCATGCAGCCAGCGCCTTTCTGGCTACCGCCGCATCGGAAAACGGCAAACGCTCGTCGCCAATCTCCTGGTAATCCTCGTGGCCCTTCCCGGCAATGAGCACAAGGTCGCCCTGTTGCGCACCGCCGATGGCTTCGAAGATGGCGCGGGCGCGGTCGGTTTCCACATGCAGCCCCTGCTTCGAAGCGACGCGGCGCGCGCCGGCGAGAACCGCTTCGATAATCGCTTCCGGGTCTTCGTGGCGCGGGTTGTCGCTGGTGACCCAGACCTCGTCGGCCCCTTTTGCCGCAGCCTCTCCCATCAGCGGACGCTTGCCCTTGTCGCGATTGCCGCCGCAGCCAAACACGCAGATCAGGCGGCCGCCCTGCAGACTTTCGCGCAGCGTGGCGAGCGCTTTTTCCAGCGCATCCGGCGTATGGGCATAGTCGATCACGACCAGCGGATGCACGCCGCCGCCCAGGGTTTGCATGCGGCCGGGCGGCGGGGTCACGTGCGCAAGCGCCGCACAGGCTTCGTCCAGCCTGGCCCCCGAGACGAGCAGCGTGGCCAGAACCGCAAGCAGGTTGGCCGCATTGAATCGCCCGAGCAGCGGCGCAGCAATGTCTGCGTTCCCCCAGTCGGTGCGGACTTTCATGGCAAGACCGGTGCGGCTGAGACGCAAGGATTCACCCACCACGGCTCCGCGCGTAAAGCCATATCCCGCGACGCGGGCATGGCGGATTTCGCCTTCGAGTTGCCGGCCAAAGGCATCGTCGAGATTGAGCACGGCACTTTCCAGACCGGGCCATGCAAACAGCCTCGCCTTGGCGGCAGCGTAGTTTTCCATACTGCCGTGGTAATCGAGATGGTCGCGGGAAAGATTGGTGAGCACGGCCACGTTGAAACAGGTGCCGTTGACGCGCCCCTGCGCCAGCCCGTGCGAAGACACCTCCATCGCGCAGGCGGCCGCGCCCTGCTGCCTGTAGTGCGCCAGACGCTGTTGCAGCGCGATGGCATCGGGCGTGGTGTTCAGGGTGGGAGCCAGCGCGCCCGGAAAGCCGTTGCCGACGGTGCCGATCACGGCCGTCTTGCGTCCGAGCCGGGTGAGGCTCTGCGCCGTCCAGTGCGCGACCGAGGTTTTGCCGTTGGTGCCCGTCACGCCGACCATGTGCATGGCACGCGAGGGCTCGCCGTAGACGTGGGCGGCGATTTCGCCGATGCGGTAACGCAGGTCGGCCACCCCTGCGTTGGGAACCGGCAGGGCGGGGTCCCACTGAAAGCGGTCGGCGTCCCACAACACGCCGTCGATGCGTTGCGCCACCGCCTGCGGAATGAAATCGCGGCCGTCCCGCGCCTCGCCGGGATAGGCGGCAAACACGGCACCGGGCGCGGCTTTGCGGCTGTCGTTCACCAGCTCGGACACCGGCACGCCGAGACGCTCCAGAATATGCGGCACCGTTTCATTGATGACGGGTGCGCACGCCAAGTGACGTTTAGCCGGTTCCGCCATTACGCGCCGCCTCCCGGCTGTGCATCGTGCTGCGTCATATGGGTGGCGGTTTCCGGCGCGTCGGGCGGCAGTCCAAGCTGGCGCAGACTGGCCGCCATGACCTGGGCAAACACCGGGCCGGCCACGCTGCCGCCGTAGTACACGCCGTCCGACGGCTCGTCGATCACCACGCCGACGATGAGGCGGGGATTCGACGCTGGCGCCATCCCCACAAACGAAGACAGATAACGATCTGCCGCGTAGCGGCCATCGACCAGTTTGTGCGCCGTGCCGGTTTTGCCGGCGACGCGATACCCCGGCACGCGGGTGCGCAATCCGGTACCGCCTTCCTGCGTGACCGCTTCCATCATGCCGCGCACTTCGCGCGCCACCGTCGGCGAGAAGACACGCTCACCGACGATTTCCTGCGGTTCGCGTTTGAGGAAGGACAGCGGCATCACCTCGCCGTCGTTGGCAAAGGCCATGTAGGCGCGCGACAACTGCAACAGACTCACCGACAGGCCATAGCCGTAGGCCATGGTGGCGTGCTCCACCGGCTTCCAGCTGGCGGCGTCGCGCAACCGGCCTGCGGTTTCGCCGGGAAAGCCCGAGCCCGGCAGCTCGCCAAAGCCAGAACGATGCAGCACGTCCCAGTACTGTTGCGGCGTCAACGCCATCGCCAGCTTGACCGCCCCGACGTTGCTCGATTTCTGGATGATTTCGGTCACCGTCATCCGCGGATGCGGATGCACGTCGCGCACGAGTTTGGTCGCAACACGATAGGTTTCCGGCGTGTCGATCACGCTGTCGGGCCGGAACAGTCCTCGCTCGAGCACGGCGGCAGCCACAAAAGGCTTGATGGTCGAACCCGGCTCGAAGGTGTCGATGACCGCGCGGTTGCGCATCGGCCCGGGTTCGTAATTGCGCCGGTTGTTGGGGTTGAAGTCGGGCTGGTTGGCAAGCGCCAGGATTTCACCGGTTTTCGCGTCGAGCACCACCACGCTGCCGCCCTTGGCCTTGTGCTTGGCAATGGCGGCGGCAAGCTCGCGATGCGCCAGATACTGAATCTTCAGATCCAGCGCCAGCGCCAGGTTGCCGCCCATCTGCGCGGTCTTGATCGGCGCGCGGTCGCGGATCACATTGCCGCGGCGGTCGCGCATGATCTGGCGCTCGCCGGCCCGCCCCGCAAGCCAGTCCTGGTAGGCGCGCTCGACGCCTTCCTGCCCCACGTCGTCGATATTCGTAAACCCCACGACATGCGCCGCCACCTCGCCCGCCGGGTAATAGCGGCGGAACTCGCGCCGCAGGACTAGACCCGGCAGCCCCATCGCGGCAATCTTCGCCGCCTGCTCCGGAGTAAGCGGCCGCTTGACGTTGAATTCACCGTGCGTGCGATGCGCGAGACGCTTGTCGAGCACGGCAAGCGGCATGTCGAGAGCGTCAGCAAGCTGCGCCCGCTGGCTGTCCGTCAGCCTGAGATCTGCCGGACGCGCCCACAGGGTTTCGACCGGGGTGCTGATCGCCAGCAGCTGGCCGTGGCGATCGGACACCTGGCCACGTTGCGCCGGCAACGTCAAACTGCGATTGGCAACGGCATCGCCCTTGCCCTGCAGGTAATCGGTGTTGAGGCCCTGCAAATAAAAAGCGCGCGCGCCGACCATCGTCAGCCCGCCGAGCAGCAACCCCGCAACCGTTGCAAGCCGCCAGGGCGCGAGATTCAGCTTGAGGAGTTTGCGCGAGTGATAGTTCA
>JAIWOL010000019.1 GCA_020216925.1 Thiobacillus sp.
CGGTGCGTCAACCCCGGAAATTACATGAATGCGATCCGGCGCCGGCGCGAGCAGGCCGAGCTGCTGACGGGCCAAGGCATCCACGCGCGCGGGGTTGGCCCAGGTGCTCTGTTCGAGCTGCAACTGTCCCCATTGCTCTTCGAGCAGACGCGCCTCCTTCTTCAGGCGCTCCAGTTCGATGAAATAGATACGCGAGCGATGCTGGGCCTGGATGACGGCGAGCGCGCAGGCGATCAGCAGCAGGGCAAGCACAATATTGATGCGGCTCATGCGCAACGCTCCGCCACCCGCAACACGGCACTGCGCGCACGCGGATTGGCCGCCACTTCCGCATCGCTTGCATGCTGCGCCCGGCCGACGAGCCTCAGCCGTCCGGGCCTGATCTGGGCGGCAGGAATCGGCAGCCGCGCCGGCGGCTGCTCGCCCAGCGCCTCGTCGCGCATGAAGCGCTTGACGATGCGGTCTTCGAGCGAATGAAAACTGATCACGGCAAGACGCCCATTGGGCAACAGCCTGTCGACGCATTGCGGCAGCACAGCGCTCAATTCTTCGAGTTCGCGGTTGAGATGAATCCGTAGAGCCTGAAAGCTCCGCGTGGCAGGGTGTTGCCCCGGCTCGCGCTTTTTGACGGTTGCCGCGATGAGGTTCGCCAGTTGCCCCGTTGTGCGGAGCGCCCGGACTTGCCGTGCCGCCACAATCGCGCGCGCAATCGATCGAGCAAACCGCTCTTCCCCGTAGCTGCGGATGATTTCACCGATCTCCCCCTCTGTCGCCGTCGCCAGCCAGTCCGCCGCGGACTGCCCTGATTCAGGGTCCATGCGCATGTCGAGCGGCGCGTCGACGCGAAAGCTGAAACCACGTGCCGCATCGTCCAGTTGCGGCGACGACACGCCGATATCCAGCAGAATTCCGTTCACCTGCGCCACACCCAACTCGTCGAGCACTGCACCCAAATTCGAAAACGTCCGCCTCACCAGCGTGAGCCGGGCATCGTCCAGCGCCGCGCCGGCGCGGATGGCATCGGGATCGCGATCCAGCGCGATCAGCCGTCCGCCTGCCGTCAGCCGCTGCAATATCATCCGGCTATGGCCGCCGCGCCCGAAAGTGGCGTCCACATAGACACCTTCAGGCTGGATCGCCAGCGCCGCCACCGCCTCCTGTGCCAGCACCGGCACATGGGCGGCATCGTTCACAAGGTAAATCCTTCCAGTTCGGGCGGCAGCGCATCGCGCCCGTCAAACCCCAGCGCCTGGTTGATCTTGTCGTCCCAGCGCGCCTCGTTCCACAACTCGATCTTGTTGCCCTGCCCCACCATCACGACGTTCTTATCGAAGTCGGCAAATTTCTTCAGCATGGGCGGCAGCAGGATGCGGCCCGCCATGTCCATTTCGGTGTCGTGCGCGTAGCCGACCAGCAACTGCTTGAGACCTCGCGTGCGCGGATCGAAATCGGACAGGCTGTTGAGTTTTTTCTCGATGGGCTCCCACTCGGCCAAGGCGTAGAGCAGGAGACAGCGGGTGGGATCGGCCGTGACCACGACGCGCCCCCCGCCCTCGACCAGAAGGGCGTCGCGATAGCGCGCCGGCACCACGAGCCGGCTCTTGCTATCCAGACTGACCGTCGCCACGCCCCGAAACATGTCTCCCCTCTCGATTATTTTGGACACGGTGGAATGGGCGCAATCTCCCACAAAATCCCACTAATCACCACCCGCACCCACTATAGGGGATAGTTTTGGGGGGGTCAATACGGCGGACGTAAAAAAACCCCTATGCCTCAAAGACTTAGGGGTGGTTTGCGTCTGTGGATAAGTTTCTGGAAAAACTGATGCTTAGGCGATAGTTATTTGTCGAGTTTTAGATAACGCATATAAGTCTTTGAATTAAATATGAGTGGAAAAGTCGGCCGGTAAGCCGGGTTCTGTCGTGGACAACCATTCCTCTAGACCGGCCATTGCTGGCCGGCTCAAGCCACCTACCCGCGGACTCGGCGAGCAGCGTCAACGTCCGCCTATTTGGTGTTGCTCCGGATGGAGGTTACCGCGTTTCACCCTTTGCGGCGCGGCCGCTTGCGCGGCTGCCGCAAAGACTCGTCTCTGTGGCCCTGTTCCTCGCCTCACGGCGTACGGCCGTTAGCCGTCATCCCGCTCTGTGGAGCCCGGACTTTCCTCTCCCGCTTGCGCGGCAGCGGCTGTCTGGCCAACTTTTCCACTCGCAGTATAAATGCAGCTTGACTCGTCCCGGCGATTTGCTAAGCCGAAGTGACCGGGGCAATCCATGCCCCCGTCAGGAGACTGTCATGAAAAGACGTCTGTATTTCACGGTGCCGGACACTGCCAGCGCGCGCCGCATCCGTGATGAACTGTTGCTTGCGCGCATCGAAGACCGGCACATCCACGTCATGGCCCGCGAGGGCGTGGCGCTCAGCGGCCTCAACGAAGCTTCCATCCTGCAATCTTCGGATGTGGTGCACGGCGCGGAAACCGGACTCGCCATCGGCGGTGGAATCGGGATCGTGGCCGGGCTGGTCGCGGTGTTTTTTCCACCTGCCGGGGTCGACCTCCAGCTCGTCACCATCCTGCTGACCGCCCTCATCGGCGCGGCTTTCGGCGCCTGGGTGGCCAGCATGGTTGCCAGCTCGATTCCGAATTCCCGACTCAAAGGCTTCGAATCGCTGCTGGCGGCGGGGCACGTTCTGATGATAGTGGACGTGCCTTCAGGCCGCACGGACGAAATCCGGACGCTGGTGACTTCGCATCATCCCGAGGCCATCAACTCGGGAGTGGAACCGACCATTCCCGCCTTTCCCTGAGCGCTCCTCCGCGTGGCGCGATGCCACGTGCCCCTTGGAAGCACCGATTCGCTTCCACCCACGGCAGACGCAACCGGGTCTGCCGTTTTTATTCCCTCAAGCCACGCGCCAGCGCACTACCTCACCCGCTCGCAGCGGAATCAGGCTTTCGCTTCCCAGCGACAGGCTTGGCGGCACCGTCCATTCTTCTCGACGCAGGGTGAGGCTATCGGCATGACGCGGCAGACCGTAGAAATCCGCGCCGTGAAAACTGGCGAAGGCTTCCAGCCTGTGCAGCGCGCCAGCTTCTTCGAAGACTTCGGCGTACAGCTCGATCGCCGCGTGCGCCGTGTAGATGCCGGCACACCCGCATGACGACTCCTTCGCGCCCACTGCGTGCGGTGCCGAATCGGTGCCGAGGAAGAATTTCGGGTTCCCCGAAATGGCTGCCGCCACCAGCGCCTGCCGGTGCGATTCGCGCTTGAGGATGGGCAGGCAGAAATAATGCGGCCGGATGCCCCCGCGGAACATGGCATTGCGGTTGTACAGCAGATGATGCGCGGTGATCGTCGCTGCAACATTAGCCGGCGCGCTGGCCACGAACTCGGCGGCCTGCCGGGTGGTGATGTGCTCGAGCACGATCTTCAGACGCGGAAAATCCCGCATCAGCCGCGAGAGATGCCGTTCGATGAATACCGCCTCGCGGTCGAACACGTCGATGTCGGCATCGACTACTTCGCCATGCAACAGCAGGGGCATGCCCGTCTCCTCCATGGCCGCGATGGCCGGATAGGCGCGCGCAAGTTCGGTGACACCGGAGTCCGAGTTCGTCGTCGCGCCGGCCGGGTAGTACTTCACCGCATGCACGAAACCACTCGCCTTCGCGCGCCGGATCTCGCCGGGCGCGGTGTTGTCGGTGAGGTACAGGGTCATCAGCGGTTCGAACGCCGCGCCCGCCGGCACCGCCGCCAGGAGCCGCGCACGATATTCGCCCGCCAGCGCGGTGGTCGTCACCGGCGGTTTCAGATTCGGCATGGCAATGGCGCGGCCGAATACGCGCGCGGTATCGGGCAGCACGCTCTGCATGGCGGCACCGTCGCGGAAATGGATGTGCCAGTCGTCGGGACGGGTGATCGTGAGCGTTTCGGTCATGGCTTTTTGAGCGTCATCTGGTAAAGCTCGGCCTTGGTTCGGCCGGTGATTTTAGCGGCGAGCTTGGCAGCGAGAGTCGGCGGCAATGCCGCGGCGAGAATGTCGAGCACCCGCAGCGCCTCGGGGTCGCCGGCGGCCTCCGCTGCAGCGGGCGGATGCACGACAACGACGAATTCGCCGCGCGTGCGGTTGGCGTCGGCCTGCAGCCAGCTCGCAGCGTCCTCGATCGGCAAAGTGTGGATCGTCTCGAATTTTTTGGTGAGTTCGCGCGCGAGCGTGAGCTCGCGTCCGCCCAGCAGCGCGGCCAGCGCCGTCACGGTCTCGACGATGCGATGCGGGGCTTCGTAGAACACCAGCGCCGCGGGCAGGTTTGCCAGGGCACGGATTTCGGCCTCGCGTGCGCTGGCGCGGGGCGCAAGAAAACCATAGAACAGCCAGGGGCCGGGCGCGACGCCTGCGGCGCAGAGCGCGGCCGTCACGGCGGCGGCACCGGGAATCGGCACGACCGTGTGGCCCGCCGCCCGCACCGCGGCGACGAGACGCGCGCCGGGATCGGAAACGGCCGGGGTGCCGGCGTCCGAGACATAAGCGACGGCCTCGCCGGCATCGATCCAGGCGACGACCTTGTCTGCGGCTTCGCGCTCGTTGTGTTCACGGATCGACACGAGCGATTTCTGGATGCCGAAATGCGCCAGCAGTTGCCCCGACACGCGCGTGTCCTCCGCCGCGACGCGGTCGGCCTGCTTCAGCGTGTCGAGCGCACGCAGGGTGATGTCGCCGAGGTTGCCGATGGGCGTGGCGACAACGTAGAGCGCGGGCGGCAGGCGGGTATGATGCGACGATTCGTTCATGTCCCGCCATTGTCGCAGATGTTGAAAACCCTGCTGGGCCAGACCGCCGAAGCGCGCGCCGAAAGCTGGCTGTGCAAACAAGGTTTGATTCCCGTTGCGCGCAACTGGCGCTGCCGTTTCGGCGAAATCGATCTCATCATGCGCGATGGCGAAACGCTGGTGTTCGTGGAAGTGCGCCTGCGCAACCGCCGCGATTTCGGCGACGGCGCGGCCAGCGTCACGCCGGCGAAACAGAAAAAGCTCGCGGCGGCGGCGCGCGTTTATCTGGCCACGCTGAAGACCCTGCCCGCCTGCCGTTTCGACGTGGTGGCGATGCGCGACGCCGCCCAACCGGATTGGTTGCGGAACGCCTTTGACGATATGGGATAATCGGGCGTTTCCTCCACGCCGTCTGCCCATGCCGCTTACCGATCGCATCCACGGCCACTTTCAGGCTTCTGCCCAGACCAAGCTCGACGCCGCCGAAGCGCTTGCGCCCCGTATCGAATCGGCTGCGCGCCTGATGATCCATGCGCTGGCGCAGGGCAACAAAATTCTTGCCTGCGGCAATGGCGGTTCGGCGGCTGACGCGCAGCATTTCTCGTCGGAAATGATCAACCGTTTCGAGCAGGAGCGGCCAGGACTGGCGGCCATTGCACTTACCACCGACACCTCGACGCTCACCTCGATCGCCAACGACTACGCTTACGAGCAGGTTTTTGCGCGGCAGGTCAAGGCGCTGGGCCAGCCGGGCGATGTGCTGCTGGCCATCTCCACCAGCGGCAATTCACCCAGCGTACTGGCGGCGGTGGAAGCCGCGCATGCTCGCGGCATCAATGTTGTCGCACTCACTGGCCGCAGCGGCGGACGGCTGGCGGAACAAATGACCGAAGCCGACGTCTTCCTGTGCGTGCCCGCCGAATCCACGGCCCGCATCCAGGAAGTCCATCTGCTGACCATCCATTGCCTGTGCGATGCGGTGGACAGCGTCTTATTAGGAGTTGAAGAATGACCAAACTGATTCCCCTCGCCCTCGCCGGCCTTGCCGTCCTGCAACTTCAGGGCTGCGCAACCGCCGTGGTCGGCGGTGCCGCCGTGGGCACATCGGTCGCACTGGACCGTCGCACCGCCGGGGTCTATGTCAGCGACCAGGAAATCGAGATCCGCGCCATGAACCGCCTGCGCGAAGCCTTTCCGCACAAGACCGACAACATCTCCGCCACCAGCTACAACCGCCAGGTGCTGCTCACCGGCCAGGTGCCGGACGAAAATACCCGCGCGCGGGCAACCGATGTGATCAAGGGCATTCCCGACGTGCGCACGGTTTTCAATGAGCTCGCGATTTCCGGCGTGACTTCGCTGACGTCGGATGCCAACGACGTGGCGCTCACCACCAAGGTCAAGGCGCGCATGCTGCGGGACGAGCGCGTGCCCGGCATCAAGATCAAGGTCGTCTCCGAAGCCGGCGTGGTCTACTTGATGGGCCTGGTGACCCAGGCCGAGGCCGAAGCCGCCACTGACGTTGCCCGCACCACGGCTGGCGTCACCAAGGTTGTCACGTTGTTCGAGTACCTCAACTGAGCGCAATGGGCGGTATCCGTTTCGAACGCAAGATCGTCGGAGCCGACACACTCGTCACCGCACTGGCGGTCTTGCCGCGTCCGCTGGTGTTCACCAACGGCTGCTTCGACATCCTCCATCGCGGCCATGTCAGCTATCTGGACGAAGCGCGCGCGCTGGGCGCATCGCTGGTCGTGGGCGTGAACAGCGATGCTTCGGTAAAACGCCAGGGCAAGGGGGCCGATCGTCCGATCAACAGCCAGGACGACCGCCTCGCCCTGCTCGCCGCGCTGGAGTCGGTGTCGCTGGTGACCCTCTTCGACACCGATACCCCGCTCGATCTCATCCTCGCTGTCCAGCCCGACGTGCTCGTGAAAGGCGGCGACTGGACGCCCGAGCGCATCGTCGGCGCGGCCGAGGTCATGGCGCGGGGGGGCAGCGTACATTCGATCCCCTTCCGGCATCCCACCTCGACCACGGCTCTGCTGCAGCGAATCCGCACATGATTTATCGCGATCTCCGGGACTTCGTTTCGCAACTCGAAAAAATGGGCGAGCTCAAACGCATCGCCGTCGAAGTCGACCCGCATCTGGAAATGACCGAAATCGCCGACCGCGTGCTGCGCGCGGGCGGCCCGGCGCTGCTGTTCGAGCGTCCCAAAGGCCACACCATCCCGGTGCTCGCCAACCTCTTCGGCACGGTCAAACGCGTCGCGCTCGGGATGGGCGAGGACGACCCGGCACGGCTGCGCGAAGTCGGCAAGCTGCTCGCTTATCTCAAAGAGCCCGAGCCGCCGAAGGGCTTGCGCGACGCGTGGGAAAAATGGCCGGTGTTGAAACAGGTGCTCAATATGGCGCCGAAAGAAGTCCGCTCCGCGCCGTGTCAGGACGTGGTGTGGGAGGGCGCGGACGTGGACTTGAGCCGGCTGCCGATCCAGCATTGCTGGCCGGGTGATGCCGCGCCGCTGATTACCTGGGGGCTGACCGTGACGCGCGGCCCGCACAAAAAACGCCAGAACCTCGGCATTTACCGCCAGCAGGTGATCGGCCGCAACAAGCTCATCATGCGCTGGCTCGCGCATCGCGGCGGCGCGCTGGATTTTCGCGAGCACACGCTGGCGCATCCGGGCGAGCCGTTTCCGGTGTCGGTGGCGTTGGGCGCCGACCCGGCGACGATCCTCGGCGCGGTGACGCCGGTGCCGGATTCGTTGTCGGAATATCAATTTGCGGGCTTGCTGCGCGGTGCAAAAACCGAAGTGACGAAGTGCCTCGGCAACGATCTGCAGGTGCCGGCGTCCGCCGAGATCGTGCTCGAAGGCGTGATCCGCCCGGACGAAACCGCCCTCGAAGGGCACCTGGCTTATGAAATGGCCCTTGAGGGGCCATTTGGCGACCACACCGGCTATTACAACGAGCAGGATCATTTCCCGGTGTTCACGGTCGAGCGCGTGACGTTTCGGCGCGACCCGATCTATCACAGCACCTACACCGGCAAGCCGCCCGACGAGCCGGCGATTCTCGGCGTCGCGTTAAACGAGGTCTTCGTGCCGCTGCTGCAAAAGCAGTTCCCCGAGATCACCGACTTCTACCTGCCGCCCGAAGGCTGCTCGTACCGGATGGCGGTGGTGTCGATGAAAAAAGCCTACCCCGGCCACGCCAAGCGGGTGATGTTCGGCATCTGGAGCTTCCTGCGCCAGTTCATGTACACCAAGTTCATCATCGTCACCGACGACGACGTGAACGTGCGCGACTGGCAGGAAGTGATGTGGGCGATCACCACCCGCGTTGACCCGGCGCGCGATACGCTGCTGGTCGAAAACACGCCGATCGACTACCTCGACTTCGCCAGCCCGGTATCCGGTCTCGGCAGCAAGATGGGGCTGGACGCGACCAACAAATGGCCCGGCGAGACGACCCGCGAATGGGGTACGCCGATTGTCATGGACGCGGCGGTCAAGGCGCGCATCGACGCACTCTGGGGCCAGCTTGGACTGTGAACGTGTCGGCCAGCGAAACCTTCCTCGGCGACAGCCCATCCCTGACCACGAGCAAGGCATCATCGCGTTCGATGATTTTCCTGTCGCGCGCCGGGCTGACCGCGGCAGAAAGCCAGGCCCCGACCGGGACACATCGGCTCGCACACGAACCGGACCATGCTTGAACGCTTGCTGCCTCTTCTCGTCGTCGCAATCGTCGCGCCTTCGCAGGCCGCGCCGCTCACCCGCATCCACGGCGAGGTGCAGACCGCAGAGCACATGACACTCCCCGCCGACGCCATGCTCACGGTCGAACTGATCGACACCACGCCGGATGCGCGCGCAGGCCGTCTCGCACGATTGGCGCTCGCCACCCGTGGCCGGCAGATGCCGCTCGCGTTCGAGCTGCCGGTCTACGCCGCCGATCTGGATGCCGCGCGCCAATACCAGATTCGCACCACGCTCAGCAGCAGCGGCGGCGAACTGCTCTTCACCGGCGTACAGACACTATCCGGCGATGCGTCCTCCCGCCACAGCCTGCGCCTGACCCGCGCCGGTGAACAACGGCTCGGCGCAAGCCTGGAAAACACCTACTGGAAACTCGTCGACGTGGGGGGACAGCCTGCCCGCATCCAGCCGGGCGAACGCGAGGCATACCTGCTGCTGCTCGACGGGCTGGCCAGCGGCGGCAGCGGCTGCAACAAGCTGATGGGGCGCTACACCCTTGGTGCGCGCGGCCAGCTGACCGTGGGGCCCCTGGCGAGCACGCGCATGGCCTGCTCGGCCGAGCTGGCAGCACAGGAAAGCGCCCTGCATGCTGCCTTTGCCCGTACCACCGGCTACCGCATCGACGGTGCCACCCTGGAACTGCGCGACGGTGACGCCGTCCTCGCGCGCTTCACCGCACGCGCCATTCGATAGGGCTGGCAGCGGGTTCAGCGCACTCGCACCAGCATGCGCGTCCAGTCGCCGGGCGGCTCGGTCTGACCCAGGCGCTGGATGCGGCCCACCTCGTTTTCGTACCAGCCCCGTTCCTGCTGGTTGGGTTCGGCTTCGTACGCCCACCAGGTGCCGTCGGCGTCCTGCGCCATCCACCGCGCCCATTGCGGAGGGTCAGCGCGCATCCACGCGCCCCTCGCAACGACGGCACTCCGGCACGCCGAAACAGCGCAGATACAGCCACAGCGCACCCGGCGGCAGGGCCAGCCGCAAGCAGACGCTCACGCTATCGCGCCTGCGTCCGGCCTGCCGGGCATCGGCCGCCACCGGCGGCGACGGGAACAGCGCCGCGATGCGACAGCCGGGGTTCATGGCTGTGCTGCCCGCGACCCGCCACCGGTGGCGGCCCACTCCAGCAGCACACGCTGCGCCTCGACAGCCTGCGCGGCACGGGCATGGTTCACCAGCATGACGAACGCAATGCGCTGACCGTCTGCGCCGAGCACCACCCCCGCCAGCGCCGACGCATCGCGCAGGCTGCCGGTCTTGAGATGGGCGCGACCATGCGCATCGCCGCCGTTGAAACGCCGGCTCAACGTGCCGTCCAGACCCGCGATGGGCAATGCCGATTCGAATTCGGCGTACCAGGGGCTGCGCCAGGCTGCGCGCAGCACCTGGTTGAGCGTGGCGGCGCTGATGCGCTCGATGCGCGACAGGCCCGAGCCGTTCTCCAGCACCAGTTTGCCGGTTGCGATGCCCGCCTGCTGCAATGCCGCCCGCACCGCCCGCTCGCCTTTCTCTGGCGTGCCCGGCGCTCCGTAGGCTTGCGCGCCCAGCGTGAGGAAAAGATTTTTTGCCATCACATTGTTCGAATGCTTGTTGAGCCGTTTCAGCACGTCGGCCAGCGGCTCTGAGGAAAACCGCAGCAGCGGCACGCTGACAGCCGGCCCCGCAGGCGGTGTGCCCGCGAGCTCGCCGCCGGATTCGCGCCACAGCGCACGAAACACGCCGTCGAAGGTTCGCGCCGGCTCGTACAGGCTGATGCGCCACAGCTGTTCACCACAGGCCAGCGGGTAGCGGCCTTCGATGACCAGCTCAAACCGCGCGGCATCCGCAAAGCCTGACGTGAGCGCCTCGCGCCAGCCGTTGCAGGCTGCCGTTTCATCGAGGCGCACGCGGTTGACCAGCGTCACGCCGGGCAGCTCGGGGTCGAGCGCCATCGTCACTCCGGACGCCGAGGGCCGCAGCCGCAGGGTGAGCGCGTTGAAATTGGCGACGAGCGCGCCGGCAGGCGCGTTGTAGGGCGCAAACGGTTCGCCGTCGAACGCCCCCGAATCGGTTTCGGGCAGTTCGAAATAGCTGCTGTCCAGTATCAGCCCGCCACTTATCTGCCGCACGCCCTGCGCCCGCAAGGCACGCTGCATCAGCCACAACCGCTCCAGCGTCAGCGACGGATCGCCCTGTCCGCGCACGACCAGCGCGCCGTCCAGACGACCGTTTTCCACCGCACCGGTGGCGTCGATTTCGGTCGTCCAGGTAAAGCCGGGGCCCAGTTGCACGAGTGCGGCAAAACTCGTGACAAGCTTCATCACCGAAGCGGGATTGAGCGCAGCTTGCGCCTGATGCGCAAGCCAGGGCTTATCGGCATCGAGGGGCTGCACCACCACCGCCACATGATCGAGCGGGATGTTCGCGCGCTGCAGGGCGGCAACAAAGGCGGGCGGCAGCGCTGCCGCGTGCACCGCGACCGCCGCCAGCCAGCCCGCCAGACTCCATGTGCACAGGAACAGGCTTCTCATCGCGCCATTATGCCCGTGCGCGCACCGCGCACCGGACAGTCTCAACGCGCCGCAAGGTCGGCGACGTACCAGTCCATGGCTTCGGCGAGTCCCTCACCGATGCGATGGGTGGGTTCGTAGCCGAGACGGGTTCTGGCCTTGGAAACATCGGCCAGCGAATGCCGCACGTCGCCGGCGCGGAAATCGCGGTACACCGGACTGGCTGCCGCCAGATGCGGAAAGCGGGGGGCCAGGTTGGCACGAATCGCTTGGTACAGCTGGTTGAGCGTGGTGCGGTCGCCGACGGCAATGTTGTAGACCTGGTTCGCCGCGTCCGGATGTGTGGCGGTTGCCGCCAGCAGGTTGGCCTGGATGACGTTGTCGATGTAGCAGAAATCGCGGCTGGTCTCGCCGTCGCCGTTGATGTAGACCGGCTCGTTGCGGATCATGCTCGCCACCCATTTGGGCACGACGGCGGCGTAGGCTCCGTTGGGATCCTGGCGGCGGCCGAAGATGTTGAAGTATCTGAGGCCGATGCTTTCCATGCCGTAGCAGCGGCCAAATACATCGGCGTACAGCTCGTTTACCAGTTTGGTCACGGCGTAGGGCGAGAGCGGCCTGCCGATGGTGTCCTCGACCTTGGGCAGGCCGGGGTGGTCGCCATAGGTGGACGAGGATGCCGCATAGACAAAGCGCCTCACCTTTGCGTCGCGCGCTGCCACCAGCATGTTGATGAATCCGGTGTTGTTGGCGGCATGGGTCGTCAGCGGATCTTCCAGCGAACGCGGCACCGAACCGAGCGCCGCCTGATGCAGCACATAATCGACGCCCGCACATGCGCTGCGGCAGGCTTCGGGATCGCGGATGTCGGCTTCGATGAAACGGAAATTTTCCCAGCGTTGCGGCCCGACGCTGGCCCGTACCTGATCCAGATTGCGGCGGTGGCCGGTAGCGAAGTTGTCCAGGCCGACGACGCGCTGCCCGAGCAGCAACAGCGCTTCGGCCAGATTGCTGCCGATGAAACCGGCGACGCCGGTGACCAGCCAGGTCTGCGGAGCGGCCGGCAGCCGGGCTTTCAGCGCATCGAACGCAGCGGACATCAAAGCCTCCAGAGCGTGTAGCCGGCGGCCTTGACCACAGCGGGATCGTAGGCGGATTTCACGTCGGCGAACACGCCGCCCTGTTTCAGTTTGGCGGTGAGTTCGGCAAAGGGTTTTTCGAGGTAAGCCGTGTGCGACACCGCCGCCACCATCGCGTCGCATTCGGGCAGGGCGTCCCAGGGAGTGAGCGTGATGCCGTATTCGTGCTCGGCTTCCTTCGCCTCGCCCAAGGGATCGTGCACGCACACGTCGCAGCCGAAGGATTGCAGTTCGCGGATGACGTCAACCACCTTGGAATTGCGCAGGTCCGGGCAGTTTTCCTTGAAGGTGAGGCCCAGCACGTTGACCTTGGCGCCCTTCACCTGCACCCCGCCGGCGATCATGTTCTTGACCGTTTCCTGCGCGACGTAGGCGCCCATGCCGTCGTTGATGCGGCGGCCGGCAAGGATCACCTGCGGGTGATAGCCCAGCATGTCGGCCTTGTGCGTGAGGTAGTAGGGATCGACGCCTATGCAGTGGCCGCCGACGAGACCCGGACGGAAGGGCAGAAAGTTCCACTTGGTGCCGGCGGCCTTCAGCACTTCGAGTGTGTCGATGCCGAGGCGATGGAAGATCAGCGAGAGTTCGTTCATCAGCGCGATGTTGAGGTCGCGCTGGGTGTTTTCGATGACCTTGGCGGCTTCGGCAACCTTGATGCTGCTGGCGCGATGCACGCCGGCGGTGATCACGCTGCCGTAGAGTTCGGCCACTTTGTCGAGGGTGGCGGCATCATCGCCGGACACCACTTTCACGATCTTGGTGATGGTGCGTTCCTTGTCGCCGGGGTTGACCCGCTCGGGCGAGTAGCCGACGTGGAAATCCTGCTTCCATTTCATGCCCGAATTCTTTTCCAGGATGGGGATGCAGACCTCTTCGGTGGCGCCGGGGTAGACTGTGGATTCGTAGACCACCGTCGCGCCTTTCTTCATGTGTTTGCCGACGGTGGTGGAGGCGCCGACCAGCGGGGAAAAATCCGGGATATGCGCGTCGTCCACCGGGGTCGGCACGGCGACGATGATGAAGTCGGCCTTCGCCAGTTCGGCGGGGTCGGTCGTCACCGTCAGATGGGTGGCGGCCTTGAGGTCGTCCGTTGAAACTTCGCCGGTCGGGTCGCAGAATCGACGATAGTGCTCGATTTTCTCCACCGACAGATCGTAACCGATGGTGGTCATTTTCTTGCCAAACTCCACCGCCAGAGGCAGGCCCACATAGCCCAGCCCCACAACCGCCACAATGCTCATGTCTGGATTCCCTTATGAATAGAAAGTCTTTGCTGCCGCCCGGATTGTATCGGATTTGCGTGACCGTTCCGGATCGGCTGCGCCGGCACGCCGCGGCACTGGCCGCATTGCTCTGCAAGCCGCATACCAGTCTGGCGGCGATCGGACTGGCGTGTGCGCTACCTGCGCTGGCCGACGTTGCCGACATGCTGCCCGCCATCAAGCCCGGCGTGGTCGGCGTCGGCACCTTCAACCCCACCGGCAGCCCGCGCGGCAATCTTCTGGGCACCGGCTTCGCGGTGCTGGACGGTCGCCAGATCGTCTCGTGCGCGCACATTTTCAACAAGCTGCTGGACACCGAAAAGAACGAAACGCACGCCATTTTTCTCGGCCGCGACCGGAATATGGTCGTGCGCCCGGCCAAGATCGTCGCGCTCGACCGCGAACGCGATCTGGCGCTGCTCAGAATCGAGGGCGAGGCGCTGCCCGCGCTGAAACTCGGCGACTCCAGCCGCGCGCGCGAAGGCTGGCAGCTTTATTTCACCGGCTACCCCATCGGCTCGGTTCTTGGACTCAACGCTTCCACCCACCGCGCGGGCCTGGCTGCCATCGTCCCCATCTACACGCCTGTCGCCGCCGCCGCACAACTGAACGCGCGCGCGCTCAAACAGGCCAAGAACCCCTACGAGATCTTCGCGCTCGACGCCATCGCCTACCCCGGCAACAGCGGCAGCCCGGTGTGGCACCCCGACAGCGGCGAAGTGCTGGGCGTGATCAATTCGGTCTACGTCAAGGGGGCCAAGGAAGCCGCGCTCACCGCGCCTTCCGGCATCAGCTACGCCATTCCGGTGAAATACGTGCGCGAGCTGCTGGAACAGGCGTCGTCAGCAGCGAAATAGGCGGAAGAGTGTTTATTCGGGCGAGGCGCGGACGGCGTCGCGGCGGGCTGCTCCCCTGGCTCAAGCTGCCAGCGCCTGCAGCATCCCGCCCGGCCATTTCCTCACGCCTCGCGCCTCACGACATACGGCGGCATGACATACACCGTATGGCCGAGATGGCGGAAGCGGCGCACCCGTTCGTGCGCGGCCACTTCGAGCAGAAGCCCAGTGTAAGCCCCGGCCTTGACCCGGTTGGCCTCGACCAGACAGCTCGATCCGGTGACTTCGCGCGCCGCGCCTAAGCATGTGATTTTCACAGGGGGCGTCCTTCGCCCGCCTCTTCGTAGGTCTTGCCGTCGCGGATATGGTAGATGCGCTTGAAGGTGGGGATGATCTTTTCATCGTGGGTGACGACGATGATCGCGGTCTGGAATGCCTGCGCCAGGCGGTTGAGAATTTTCACCACCGTGAGCGCACGTTCGCTGTCGAGCGGCGCTGTCGGCTCGTCGGCGAGGACGATCGGCGGTTTGTTGGCCAGCGCGCGCGCGATGGCCACACGCTGCTGCTCGCCGCCCGAGAGCTCGGGAATGCGCGCCTGGGCGCGGTGCTGCACGTCGAGCGCGGTGAGCATTTCCAATGCGATGGC
>JAIWOL010000020.1 GCA_020216925.1 Thiobacillus sp.
TGTGCTTCGTTTCCAACGATGGCCTCCTTGCGAACAAGGGGGGTCAATTCCTCGTGTCGCCAGGGGGTCAATTTACGGTGTCGCCTGACATGTTGCGATTCGTGTTCACGTCCCGTGGCAAAAACGGGCAACGCTCTTTACCAGGTTTACGCATCATTTACGCATGCCGCCGCGCGCCGGATGCATGCATCCGGTTGGAAATCGGCTGCGTAAGCAAGCACATAGCCGCATTACAATCGGACCAACATGAATCCATCGCTCAACTTGCTCGCCCCCGACACCCTGCCCCGGGCCCACCCCACCATGGATTCTGCCGATTTTCCTGTTGTCGAGAATGTTCAGGCGGCTGCGTTCACGCAACTCATCCAGCGCATGGCTGCTGGCGACGAGGCCGCTCTCTCGCGTTTGTACGACCTCACGCTCGCGCGCGTCTATGCACTGGCATTGCGCATCACGTCCCGTCACGACCTGGCGGAAGAGGTTTGCATCGAGGCCTACTGGCAAGCCTGGCGCGAGGCCGGGCGCTACGACAGCGCGCGCGGCGAACCGCTGGCCTGGCTGATGATGATGGCGCGTTCGCGCGCGCTCGATGCGCTCAGGCGGCAGGATCGCGCGACGCCCTGCCCCGACCCCGAAACGCTGTTCGACAACGAATCCGCCCCCGACACCTCGCCGCTCGACTGTCTGCTCGCCGCCGAGCGCGCGAGCGCCCTCGGCCGCGCGCTCGCGCAGCTCACGCCCATCCAGCGCCAGATGGTGGGGCTGGCTTTTTACCGCGATCTGTCGCACCAGGAAATCAGCAACGAAACGGGATTGCCGCTCGGCACCGTGAAATCCCACCTCAAACGCGCGCAGGACACCCTGCGCATCGCCCTGTGCCAGGCATGAAAGCCGCCATGAAAAACAACAAGACGCCCTCCCTCGACCCCAGCCTGATCGAAGCCGTGGCCGCCGCCACTCCACCCGAGGCACCCACCCCCGAGGCCGCCGCGCGCATGCGCGCGGCGCTGTTCCAACGCGTACACGCCAGCGCGCCCGACTCCCTCTTCGTCCACAGCCACGAAGGCGAATGGGTGCGTCTTCTGCGTGGGGTCGAGCTCAAGCTGCTGCGGCAAGACGGCAACCAGCGCTCCTACCTGATGCGCATGGCGCCCGGCGCGCGCGTCCCGCCGCACAAGCACGCCCTAGACGAAGAAAGCCTGGTGCTGGAGGGCGACGCCACCATCGACGGCGTGCTGTGTCTGGCAGGCGACTATCACTTCGCGCCGCGCGGCAAGCCGCACGGGTGGATCAGATCGCAAGCGGGCTGCCTCTTGTTCGTGCGCGGGCAGAACGAATTCCAGCCGCACCGCTGATGGCCCGCGCAGCACGTTTCGCGGGTCAGCTGCGGCTTGCTTGCGCCGGCCTCGCGGCAGCCTGCATGATGCTGGCCATGCCCGTCGCGATTGCCGCCCCCGCCCCCTACACCGCCCCGGCCTGGCTGCCCGGCGGCGACCTGCAGACCATCTACACCAGCCTCTTCATCCGCGTGCCGCGCATGGATTACCGGCGTGAACGGCTCGAACTCGCCGACGGCGACTTTCTCGATTTCGACTGGGTCGACGGCGCGCCCGGCCAGCCCGTAGTCGTACTCTTCCATGGCCTCGAAGGCAGCTCGGACAGCTTCTACGCACGCGACCTGATGCACCGCGTCAAGGCACGCGGATGGAACGGCGTAGTCGCCCATTTCCGGGGGTGTTCAGGCGAGGACAACCGCCTGCCGCGCGCCTATTTCGCCGGAGACAGCGCCGATATCGACACCATGCTGCGGCACGTGAAATCCCGGCATCCCACAGTCCCGCTCTACGCGGTGGGCGTCTCGCTCGGCGGCAACGCGCTGCTGAAATGGCTGGGCGAACAGGGCGACAACGCCGCGCTGCTCGTCGAGCGCGCCGCCGCCGTCTCCGCGCCGCTGGATCTCACTGCCGCCGGTTACGCGCTCGACAGCGGTTTCAACCGTCACGTCTACACCGCGCGTTTTCTCAACACACTCAAGGCCAAGGCCCTGCGCAAGGCGGAAAAATTTCCCGGCCTGCTCGACGCCGAGGCAATTGCAGCGTCCACCACCTTCCACGAATTCGATACCCTGGTCACGGCGAAACTGCATGGCTTTGTCGATGCCGACGACTACTGGCGGCGGGTATCGAGCAAGCCGCTGCTGAAGTCGGTGGCCGTGCCCACACTGGTCATCAACGCCCGCAACGATCCTTTCATGCCCGACAGCGCCCTGCCCGGGCCGGTCGAGGTCGCCCCGGCCGTGCAGCTCGAACAGCCCGCTACCGGCGGCCACGTGGCTTTTCCTTCCGGGCCCTTTCCCGGCAACGCCGATTGGCTGCCCATGCGGCTGCTGGAATTCTTCTCCGCCTCCCGGCACTGATCCGCATCCAGTTCCCGTCGCCCTCGCGTAATGACACGAGACGACGCATCGTGCGCCGCCATTTCATTGAGGGAGGAAGCATGAAACTCATCCTGTCGAGTCTGGCGCTGGCGCTGGCGCTGGCCTGCACCAGCCTGTCCCACGCCGCCAATCACCGCGAAGCGCCGATCACCGCGCTCGATCACAAAGCCGACATCACCGACGTCTACGCCTTCCGCAGTTACAGCGGCGAGGCCACGCCCAAGGTCACGCTCATCATGGGAGTCGACCCCCTGCTGGAACCCGCCAACGGCCCCAACTGGTTTCCGTTCGACCCGGACATCCTCTACGAACTGAAGATCGACAACAACAACGATGCAAAACAGGACATCGTGTTCGAGTTTCGCTTTGTCACCGAGCAGCGTCTGCCCGGACTGTTCCAGGTGTACGCCGGCGTTCCCGGCGGCGCGACGGCGCCTGCCAACTCGCCCGCCCCGGTGCCGCAGGGCACGCCCATCGTGCCGGATCGCATCGCCAGTTTCGACGCTCCCGGACTCGGGCAGATCCAGCGTTATTCTGTCACCATGGTGAAATACAACGCTGCGGGCAAGGAAATCTCCCGTCAGCTGCTGGCGCAGAACCTGCCCGCCGTGCCGGCCAACGTCGGCCCGCGCACCATGGACTACAGCGCGCTGTACCAGGCCGGGATTCACTCCCTGCCCAATGACATGAAGGCCTTCGCCGGCACCACCGATGATGCATTCTTCATCGATCTCGGCGGCGCGTTCGACACCTTCAACACCCACGCCTTCCCGGTGCTGACGGCCGCGCAGGACGCCGCCGCCGAGAACATCGCGCCTGACACCGTATCGGGCTACGCCGTCAATCACATCGCGCTCGAAGTGCCGGTGGCGATGCTCACCCGCACCGGCGCGGTCGAACCGGCCAGCTCGCCCGCCGCCACCCTCGGCATCTGGGCGGCCACCTCGCGCCCACAGGTCACGGTGCGTCGTTCGCCTCTGCCCGCCGCCCACTCCGGCGGCTGGCGGCAGGTGCAGCGCATGGGCAATCCGCTCGTCAACGAACTCCTGATCGGTACCGGCTCGAAAGACCGTTTCAGCATGGAGCAACCGGCTAACGATGCGCAGTTCGCCAGCTTCCTGCTCGATCCGACGCTGCCGCGCGTCATCAACGCGCTGACGGGTGGCGTCGTCGCCAGCCCTGCCGCGCCGCGCACCGATCTGCTGCCGCTGGTGACCTACGCCGCGCCGATTGCCGCACCAGGCACGCCCCCCGGCCCGGTTGCCGATCTCTTGCGCCTGAACACCGGCGTCGCCCCCACCCCGCCCGCATCGTCCAGCCGGCTCGGTCTTCTGGGCGGCGACGCCGCGGGCTTTCCGAACGGCCGCCGTGTGTTCGACGACGTCACCGACATCGCATTGCGCGTAGTGGTAGGCGGCGTGCTGGCCGCGCCCTTCCCCGGCTTCGACCCCGATATCGGCGGCCGGCTGGGCGACGGCGTCAACGTCAATGACGCACCGTACAAGACCAGCTTTCCCTACGTCGGCGAAGCCCCGTCGGGACGCGACCGCCGGCATCTCGACCCGGGCGAGCCCGGCTGCACCGCAGGCGGCGGCGCGGCCTGCCCGCAGTAAGCATCCTGGCCGCCGGCATCCGCCGGCGGCGGTCGTCTGACGCAACGAGATCGCCATGAAACCGTCTTCCCTGCTCATCGGCCTGGCCCTTGTGGCCACGCTCTCCGTCACGCACGCCGACGCGCCGTTGCCAACGCCCACTCCGGCCGAACAGCGCATCGCATTGGCAAAGCGTGCAATCGAAAAGAACCCGCAAGGCTACGCAGCCCACGCCCAGCTCGGCATGGCACTGGCACAGCGCGCGCGCGAAACCGCCGACACGGCCTATTACGACCAGGCTGCCGCAGCCATCGCGCAGTCGCTGAAGCTCGCGCCCGGCAATCTCGAGGCCCGCCGTGTGGAAATCTGGGTGATGCTCGGCAAGCACGAATTCGTCAAGGCGCTCGCGGCCGCGCAGGCGTTGAACAAAATCATCCCGGATGACGTCCAGGTCTATGGCTATCTTGCCGACGCCCACATCGAACTGGGCCATTACGACGAGGCCGAGCGCGCTGTCCAGTGGATGCTCGACCTGCGTCCCGGCAACGTTCCCGGCCTCACCCGCGCAGCCTACCTGCGCGAGCTGTTCGGCGACATCAACGGCAGTCTCGACCTGATGGCGCAGGCTTACCAGCGCACCTCGCCCGGTGAACGTGAGGATCGCGCCTGGATCCTCACGCACATGGCGCACCTCAAGCTGCTGGAGAACCAGCCGGCCGAAGCCGATGCCCTGCTGGCGCAGGCGCTGCAGCAGTTTCCCGATTATCACTACGCGCTGGCGCAACTTGCCCGCGTGCGCCAGGCGCAGGGGCGTCCAGCCGACGCGGTCGCGCTGCTGCGCCGGCACGTCGAGCTCGCCCCGCACCCGGAAAACTTTTTCTATCTGGCCGAAGCGCTGGCGCACAACGGGCAGCAGAAGGAGTCTGCGGCGGCATTCGAAAAATTTGCTGCCGCCGCGCAGGCCGAAAGCGCCTCGTGGGACAACGCCAACCGCGAACTGATCGCGTATTACGCCGACCACGCGGCGCGCCCCGCCGAAGCGCTCGAACTCGCCGCGGCCGAAATCGCGCGGCGCCAGGACGTGTACACGCTCGACGCCTGGGCCTGGGCGCTGTATCGCAACGGAAAATTCAGCGAAGCGGACGAAGCCATCAAGCGGGCGCTGGCGGTGGGCGTGCGCGACCCCAGGCTGCACTACCATGCGGGCATGATCGCGCTGAAGCTGGGTGCGAGCGCGCAGGCCCGCGAACACCTGGACACCGCCCTGCGCCTGGCCCCCTGGGCAGAATTCGCCCCGAACGTTCGCGCCGCGCTGGAACACATTGCAGCGCCGGTCTGATCCCTGTCAACTCATCAAGGAGCCATTGTCATGCGTACCCCGCACATCCTGCTGTCCACCCTGCTGCTGGGCGGCAGCCTCAATCTTGCGCACGCCGCGCCGATTCTCTTTACCAGCACCAGCTACACGACTTTCGCCCTGGCCGACGCCGGCAAGGCCAGCGATGGGCCTTCTTTCAATGCCGGAAACGTCAGCACGCTGCCGTTCAGTTCTTCGGCCCTCGCACTGGGCGACGATGGCGATACCGCATCGGCCGTCGCTTTCGCCGACACGCTGTTTCTCACCGCCACCAGCCAGGCAAACGCCAGCTTCAGCACGGCGGCGGCAACGGCAACCGCCACGTTTTCCGGAACCTTCGACGCGCTGCCCGGCTGGCTCAACCTGTCGCTCGTGTTCGACTCGCTGGTCGACTCGCTGCATGGCGGCCTCGCCGGCAACCAGCTGGCCGTCACCCTCGAAGTCGGCGGCATCACGCTGCTCGACACGGTGCTGACCGGCGGCGCGGTACTCACCCCGTCCTTCCTGCTGGCGAGCGGCGGCTCGGGCCTGTTCGATATCACCCTCATCGGCACGGCGGATGCCGCCACGGCCGGCGACTATGCCTTCAGCCTTGCCAGCGTGAACGCCAGCCTCGATACCATGGCCGTGCCCGAACCCGGCAGCGTCGCCCTGCTGCTGGCCGGGATGTTCGGTCTGGGCCTGGTGCGTCGCGGCGCCACCGCCCAGCGCGCGCGATCCACTGCCGGCGCCGTCGAACGCGACACCGGGTGGCTGCCGAAACTGCCTGATAACTGCGGGATGCGCGGCCGATCAGCATGTCCGGCAAGCCGCGCATGACGCACGCGGCTTTCAGCGGCTGCGGCCTGTTCGGGTTGCTGCTGGCCCAGTGCGCATTTGCCGACACCATCCAGACGCTGCCGGCGATCGAAGTGGAGGTCGACGCGGCAGACGCCTTCGGGCAATCCGCCTCGGCCAGCCAGGGCATGGTGACCGCGGCCGAGCTCGCGCACCGTCCGCTGTCGCGCCCCGGCGAAGCGCTCGAAACCGTTCCCGGTCTCATCGTCACCCAGCACTCGGGCAACGGCAAGGCAAACCAGTTTTTCCTGCGCGGCTTCAACCTCGACCACGGCACCGATTTTTCGCTGTCGCTCGACGGCATGCCCGTCAACATGCCGACACACGGCCACGGCCAAGGCTACGCCGACGCCAATTTCCTGATTCCCGAACTGATCGCGGCCATCGACTTTCGCAAGGGGCCGTATTTTGCCGAGACCGGAGACTTCTCGGCGGCGGGCGCGGCAAACGTGCGCTATGCCGAAAAACTCGCGTCCGCTCGCGGCGAACTCGCGGCGGGCGGAAACGGCTACCGGCGCGCACTGATCGCGGGCTCGCCTGCCGTGGGGCAGGGTCGCCTGCTGTATGCGCTCGAAGCCCAGCGCAACGACGGCCCGTGGACGCTGCCCGAAGATCTCGACAAGCTCAACGGTGTCCTGCGCTACTCGAACGGCGATGCGCGCAACGGCTGGAATATCGCCGCCATGGCGTATCGCAATGCATGGCAGAGCACCGACCAGGTGCCGCTGCGCGCGATCAAAGCGGGCCTCATCGACCGTTTCGGCCATATCGATCCGAGCGACGGCGGCAAGACGCGCCGGCTCAGCCTGTCGGGCGCATGGCGCGCGAGCGGCGAAAACAGCCGCAGCGAGGCCAGTGTCTACATCATCGACTACCGGCTGCGGCTGTTTTCCAACTTCACCTATTTTCTCGACGACCCGGTGAACGGCGACCAGTTCGAGCAACTCGACGAGCGGCGCGTCGTCGGCGGGGCGTGGTCGCATCTCTGGCTGGCGGGGGGCGTCGAACACACGCTCGGCGTGCAGGCCCGGCACGATGCCATCGACGCGGTCGGCCTGTTCAACACCACGGCGCGCCAGCGCACGAACACGGTGCGGCTGGACGAAGTCGGGCAGACCAGCGCCGCCGTGCATTACCAGGCCGCGTTCTCGCCGTTGCCCTGGCTGCGCGTGATTCCCGGAATGCGCGCCGACTTTTACCGCTTCGATGTCGCCAGCGACACCCCTGCCAATTCGGGCCAGGCCGATGATCGCATCGTCTCGCCCAAGTTCGCCGCGATCTTCGGGCCGTGGGCAAACACCGAGTTTTATCTCAACGCCGGACGCGGCTTTCATTCGAACGACGCGCGCGGCGCGACCATCACCGTCGATCCAGCCGACGGCGTGACACCCGCCAGACGGGTCGATCCGCTGGTCGCCGCAACCGGCTATGAAATCGGGTTTCGCAGCCGGCCCGCGGAAGGAATCGAAACCGCCGTCGCACTGTTCCGGCTCGATCTCGACTCCGAACTGCTGTTCGTCGGCGACGCCGGTGCCACCGAAGCCTCGCGACCCAGCCGTCGCAGTGGCGTCGAATGGAGCGCTCACTGGCATCCGGCCAGAAACCTGGCGTTCGACGTTGACCTGACCTGGAGCCGCGCACGCTTCACCGACAGCGACCCTGCGGGCAACCGCATTCCCGGAGCCATCGAACGCACCGCCTCGGTCGGCGCCGTGTACGACACCTCGCGCTGGTTTGCCGGCGCGCGCCTGCGCTACTTTGGCGCGCGTCCGCTGATCGAAGACAACAGCGTGCGCTCGGCCTCCTCGACGCTGGTCAACCTGGAGACCGGCGTGCGGCTCGCACGGCAGGTCGAGGTCGCGCTATCTGTACTCAACCTGTTCGACCGCGACGTGTCGGACATCGATTATTTCTACGCCTCGCAACTGGCCGGCGAGCCGGCCCCGGTCGACGGCATCCACACTCATCCAGCCGAACCGCGCACCCTGAGACTGGCCCTGCGGCTGCGCTTCTGACAGCGCGCCGTACATTTTTGACACGGCGGCGCGCTAGAATCGCCGCATCGCCAACCAGGGAGCGCGTTGTGGAATACCCCAAAGAAATCTTCAAGGCTTACGACATCCGCGGCATCGTCGGCAAGACTTTCACCGTTGAAATCGTCGAGGCCATCGGCCATGCCATCGGCTCCGAAGCCGCGACGCGCGGTCAGACCGAAATCTGCATGGGCCGCGACGGCCGCCTGTCCGGCCCCGACATGGCGGCGGCGCTGGCACGCGGCATCCGGAAAGCCGGCGTCGGCGTGGTCGATCTCGGCATGGTCGCCACCCCCATGACCTACTTCGCCGCGTATCAGTTGAAGACCCACAGCGCGGTGATGGTCACCGGCAGCCACAATCCGCCCGACTACAACGGCCTGAAGATGGTGCTCGGCGGCGAGACGCTCTCGGGCGACGCCATCCAGAAACTGCGCCAGCGGCTGGTCAACGGCGATCTCGTCAACGGCAACGGCGGCTATCGCCAGTACGACATCGCGCCCGAATACCACGCGCGCATCGTCTCCGACATCTCGCTCGCGCGGCCGATGAAGATCGTCGTCGACTGCGGCAACGGCGTGCCCGGCGCATTCGCCGGCCCGCTCTACCGGGCGCTTGGCTGCGAGGTCGAGGAAATGTACTGCGAAGTGGACGGCACCTTCCCCAACCATCACCCCGACCCTTCGCAGCCCAAGAACCTGGTCGACCTGATCGCGCGCCTGAAAACCTCCGACGCCGAAATCGGCCTCGCCTTCGACGGCGACGGCGACCGACTGGGCGTGGTGATGAAGGACGGCACCATCATCTTCCCGGATCGCCAGCTCATGCTCTTTGCCGACGATGTGCTTTCCCGCAATCCCGGGGCGGAAATCATCTTCGACGTGAAATCCACGCGCAACCTGTTCTCGTGGATCCGGGAACGCGGCGGCAAACCCACCCTGTGGAAAACCGGCCACAGCTTCATCAAGGCCAAGATGAAGGAAACCGGCGCGCTGCTGGCCGGCGAGATGAGCGGCCACGTTTTCTTCAAGGAACGCTGGTTCGGCTTCGACGACGGCCTCTATGCCGGCGCGCGTCTGCTCGAATACCTGTCGAAGCAGCCCGACCTCAACGCCACCCTGCACAGCCTGCCGGACACGGTGAACACGCCCGAACTCAACATCAAGATGGCCGAAGGCGAACACTATGCGCTGATGGAGCGGCTGCAGAAGACCGCGACATTCCCCGACGCGCAGGAAATCATCACGCTCGACGGCCTGCGCGTGGAATACGCCGACGGCTTCGGGCTGGCGCGTCCGTCGAACACCACGCCGGTGATCGTGTTGCGCTTCGAAGCCGACAACGCCGCCGCGCTGGAAAAGATCCAGGCCGATTTCCGCCGTGTGCTCCACGATTCCGCCCCCGGCCTTGCATTGCCGTTCTGAGCACAGTTTCAGCCCGTCGTAACGTGCCGGCCTTGAATGCCACGCACCCCAGAACCCTGCACGTCATCGGCGGCACGGGATCGGGCGGCGCCGAGCGCTTTGCCGTGCGTCTCATCAATGCCCTGGCGCGGCGCGGCGAAGCCGTTGCAGCCGTTACGGTGGCAAATGGTGCGGTAGCCCGCGCACTGTCGGCAGAAGTCCGGCAGTTTCATGCGCCGATGGCCGGCGGCTGGGATCTGTGGTCGCGCTGGCGTATCGGACGCGCCATCGCAGCCTGGCAGCCCGACGTCGTGCAGACCTACATGGGCCGGGCCACCCGG
>JAIWOL010000144.1 GCA_020216925.1 Thiobacillus sp.
CTGGTTCGCCTGCATCCGGGACAACGCCCGGTTCACCTTGCCCGACTCGGCGGATTCTACAAACTCCGGGCCTATCGCCACGCCCATGCCTGGGTGGGCAACACCCGCGGGCTGGGTCAGTATCTCGTCGAGCAAGGCTTGCCGGAATCGCACGTGCACGTCGTGGGCAATTTTGTCGATCCCCCCTCCAGTCTGGATGCGCGCGAGCTCGCCGCACTGAAGGCATCGCTCGGCCTGGCGGAAAGCCGGGTGCTGCTTGGGGTGGGTCGCCTGCATCCCTACAAAGGCTGGGAAGATCTGCTGCGCGCTTTTGCCCGGCTGCCGGCCAGGACCGGCAACACGCCGCTCCACCTGATCATGGTCGGCGATGGGCCGCTGCGCGAAGCCCTGCTGGCGCTATGCCGCGAATTGGGTCTGAACGACCGCGTGCACTGGCTGGGCTGGCAGAACGATCCGGGCCGCTATTATCAGCTGGCCGACGTATCGGTCTGCGCGTCCACCTACGAAACGCTTGGCAACGTGATTCTTGAAGCCTGGGCGAACCGCGCGCTCGTGGTGTCGACCCGCGCGCAGGGCCCGCTGGAACTCATACGCGACAGTGAAAATGGCCTGCTGGCGCCGCCGGGCAATCCGGCCGGACTGGCCGAAGTTTTGCAACGCGCCCTGGACCTCGCGCCCGATGCGCGCGCCGCCATGATCGCAGCAGGCGCAGAAGAAATTCGACGCCACTACACCGAGGCGGCGATCGTCGCCAAATACGTCGACCTCTACGCCCTGCTGCGCGATCAGGCCGGAAACGGCCCCGGCCTCGACAACAAATAACCCTGGACGAAATCCACGCCCATGGCCTTGAGGCAGATCAGTTCGGCTTCTGTCTCCACCTGCTCGGCGATGGTTAGCTTGCCCAGTTCGTGCGCCAGCGTGTGCATGGCTTTGACGATGGCCAGCTTTTCCCGGTCGGCATCGAGGCCGCGAACGAAATCCCCGTCGATCTTGAGGCTCGCCACTGGCAGACGCTTGAGGTAGCCGAACGACGACTGCCCCCGGCCGAAATCGTCCAGCGCAAAAAGGATGCCGCGCGAGTTGAGCGTCAGGATCAGCCGTTCGCAGGTGTCGAGATTGTCGATGGCGGCGGTTTCCGTCACTTCGAAACTGATGCGCGCGGGGTCGAAGTGATAGCGGCTGATTTCCTCCAGGATGAAATCAGCCGTGCTCGCATCCGACAGGCTGCGCCCCGACAGGTTGAGCGCATAGCAGGCGGTGTCTTCGGGGTGAGTATCCAGATACGCGAACACGTTACGCACCACCCAGCGGTCAAAGCTGGGCGCGAGGCCATAACGTTCCGCCGCCGGCAGGAATTCGCCGGGAGAAATGATCGCGCCGTCCTCGCCGCGCATGCGGATCAGCACCTCGTAGTGCTGGCCACCGGCACCCTTTTTCAGCGCGATTTTCTCCTGCCGGAAAAGCACGAAGCGATGGGCTTCGAACGCCCGCGTGACGACCGCGATCCATTGCATCTCGTCGTTGATTTTCTGCAGGGCGGGGTGGGTTTTCTCGTACACCTGGATCGCGTTGCCGCCGAGGGATTTGGCGTGATAACAGGCGGTGTCGGCCTGCGCCAGAATCTCGCCCACGTTGGTATGGCCGGCATGCAGTTCCGTCACGCCGAAACTCACGCCCAGGCGGAACACCTTGTCTTCCCATTCGAAGCGGAAACGGCCGATCTCGTCGCGCAGGGCCTGCACATGGTTGAGCGCCTCGGGCAGGGCGACGTCGACGAACAGAAGGCCGAATTCGTCTCCGCCCAGGCGCGCAAGATAATGGTTTTCGCCCTCGATGCGGCGCGCCATGATGACGGTCAGCCGTTGCAGCAGCGCGTCGCCCGCACGGTGGCCGCAGGTGTCGTTCACCAGCTTGAAGCGGTCGAGATCGATGTAGCAGAAGACGAAGTGGCGCGGTGCGTGTTGCGCGCTGTAGAGCGCGGCAGCGAGCTTGTTCTCCATGGCGCGACGGTTCCACAGTCCGGTGAGGTGATCGCGTTCGGCCTGCCAGGCGAGGCGCTGCAACAGGTGACGCCGCTCGCTTTCGTCCTTGAACACCAGCACGCCGCCCTGGATGCGGCCGTCGGCGGAACGGATGGGGGAGGCGGTATCGCTGATCGCCAGTGTCGATCCGTCGTGCCGCCGGAGCAGGGTGTGCGTGTCGAGTTCGACCACGGCGTCACGGCTGAGCGCGGTTTCCAGCGGATTCGCAATCGCCTCGCCCGTGCGTTCCACGATCAGCGACATCACCTCCGACACGCGCTTGCCGCGCGCCTGTTCGCTGGCAAAGCCGGTCAGTTCCTCGGCCTTGGGGTTGAGGAATTCGATCCGCCCCTGGGCATCCGTCACCAGAACGGCGTCGCCGATGGATTCGATGGTGATGCGCAGGCGCTCTTTTTCCACCATCAATTCACTGTGTTCGTGTTCCAGCGCCGCCACCAGGCTGTCCACATGATCCGCCATGTGGTTGAAGGCGAGCTTGGTTTCGCGCACCTCCGGCGGCGAACCGGAAACAAGGCGTGCCCTGGCGGCAAAATTGCCCGCCTCGATCGCGCGCGCAGCCTGGCGCAGTTCGTAGAGGCCGCGCAGGCTCACGTTCAGCACCCAGCGCATCAATACCATCGTCATCACGAGGCTGCCCAACGCCAGCAGGGTAAAGCGCAGCCCCATCAACCACAGTTCGCGCATGGCTTGGGCGGGGTCGAGCGCAACCGACAGCGTGCCGTAGGACAGGCCGCCGATTTCGATTTCGGCCTGCGCCCGCGCCACCCGGGAGTCGATCAGGCTGTCGAACCAGGCTGGATAATCGTGAACACGAGGCGGGGTATGCGCCTCGATCAGCAGCTTTTGTGTCGCATAGCGCGCCTCCAGCAGGTGGAATCGTTCAACCCGGCTGCGTATCGTCTGCTCGATGGCAGGGTAGTCGCGCAGCAGCACCTGGTCCTGGATCGCAGTCCTGAGCGCGGACAATTCGCGCTCCGCATTCAACTGCAACTGAGCCTGCACGCGCTCGACCAGCGGCACGCCCAGCACAGCCAGGGCGACGCCATACATCAAGCCGACCAGCGCGAAGATCGTGCCGAGAATGCGGCTGGACAGGCTGAAGCGCGCGGGCCGCGCCTCACTCATTGACAGGCACCCGGGTATGGCGGAAGAACGCGCGATAGTTGGCGTAATCGGCATCGCTGGCCAGCACGAAACCACGCGCTTTGGTCTAGCCGATTGTCCGCGCCGCCGCGTCCAGCACGCGCCGGCCTTCCGGGTCGTCAGCCATGCCGGCGAATGCCTGCCGAACCTTTTCGCTGTCTGCCTGGCTGACACGCGGCGAAGCCATCACAGCCAGATCGAAATACGGTTCCGACTCGCTGAGCACACGGTATTTGAGTCCGTTGCGCAGCGCAAAGTCCGCCATCAGCTGATGATTCACGCCGGCGGCGGCCACCTGACCCGCCATCAGCTGCCCCATTGCCGCTTCCTGGTTGCCGGCGAACAGCGGCACCACCTTCACCCCGGCGCGCAGCAGGGCGTCATAGGGTACGTAGTAGCCCACAAAGGCATAGGGATTGGGAAACGCAACTGTTTTTCCGGCCAGGTCCTGCAAGCTGCGCGCCGGCGAGTCTTCCCGCACCACGATCTGCCCCCGTATGCCGCGTGAATCCTGCCGCGCCAGCACACGCCAGCCCAGCGCCGCCCGCTTTGGGGTGAAAAGGTGATTGGTAAAGGCAAAATCGAGTTTGCCTGCCACGATGCGGTCGGTGGTTTCGTTGGCGGTGCGGCCGATGTGCAGTTCCAGCGGCACGCCCGAGCGGGCCGACACATAGCTGAGGATGGGGTTCCAGTAGGACGCCGTCGCCTGCAGGCTGCGCTGGTTGAGCACGCCAAAGGCGTACGGCGCGGCCGCATGCGACAAGGCGCTCGCGAACAGTGCCCAGACGAATATGAAGCTTTTCAATGTTGTCTCCATCTGCTTGTGCCGCCGGCCACACCCGATTCCTGTCTTGTGGCCGGCGAGTCTACTCGTTATCGGCAGCTTGCCTCGATTCCTGTAAAGCCTCCGGCTGTTAGAATCGGCGAACCAATCTGCCCGGAGCGCGCCATAGACAGTCTGCTGTTCATCGACGGGGACGTCCGTCCCCTGCCGTTCGACGATATCAGTGAACACGTTGGGCAGCCCGGCCATTTTATCTGGGTCGAGCTCAACACGCCTGACGCGCAGCTGGTCGCCCGCCTCGGCACGGAACTCGGCCTGCACGCCCTGGCGCTGGAAGACGCCATTGCCACCCACCAGCGTTCCAAGCTGGAGGAATACGACACCCATCTGTTCATCGCCACCCGCACCGCCCAGCTTTGGGAGAACCGCATGGAACTGGGCGAAACCCATCTCTTCGTCGGCAAGAACTATGTCGTCGCCATCCGCCACGACAGCGGGGCCGGCTACCAGCGTGTGGTCGACCGGCTGAAGCGCCGCCCGCCCGGGCTCCCGGTCGGCCCGTCCTACGCGCTCTATCTGGCGCTCGACCTCATCGTCGATCAGTTTCACCCGGTCGTGGATGCAATGCAGGACCGTTTCCATGCCCTGGAAAGCCAGCTGATACACGGGGATCGCACGGGCCGCAATATCCTGCAAAAGCTCTACGAATTGAAGCGCGACCTGATCGGCCTGCGCGATGCGGTCGAACCCATGCAGGACATCGCGCAGGACCTGATCCGCCTGCATCCCGAGCTGTGCAGCAAGGAACTCAAACCGTACTACCGCGACATCCACGACCACGCCATCCGCGTGTCCGGCACCATCGACCGGCTGCGCGCCTCGGCCAACGACGCGATGCAGTTCCACCTTGCCTCGCAGTCGGTGAAACAGAACGAATCAGTGCAGAAGCTGGCCGGCTGGGGGGCTCTTCTGGCCCTGCCCACCGTGGTGTTCAGCCTCTATGGCATGAACTTCGACTACATGCCCGAGCTGAAACGGCCCTGGGCCTACCCAGCCCTGCTCGTTCTGACGGCAACGGGCATGGCGCTGCTCTATCGGCGGCTGAAAAAACGGGGCTGGATCTAGAAGACGGGCTTGCCCGATGTCCTGGCTGCCGCAAGCCCGGTGTTGTAATCGACGCACGGATACCCCTTGCGCGGGCCGGCCCAGGCAAGCGCAGACGCCCAGAACAGGCATGCGGACAGCAGCAGTGTTTTCATGGATGCTTCCTTTTGCCCCATCCCTCATTCTGATAAATTCGGGGGCCCTCGCCATCCTCCTTTACGACCACATGAGCCTCGATTCCGTTCGCATCGGCCTGGTTTCCATCAGCGACCGCGCCAGCCAGGGCGTCTACGAAGACCAGGGCCTGCCGGCCTTGCAGGACTGGCTGGGGAACACCCTGGCAAATCCGCTCGAATTCGTCACCCGGCTGATTCCGGACGAGCAGCCGCAGATCGAATCCACTCTCATCGAACTGGCCGATACGGCACGCTGCGCGCTGCTCCTGACCACCGGCGGCACCGGCCCGGCGTTGCGCGATGTCACCCCCGAAGCGACGCTGGCGGTGGCGCACAAGGTGCTGCCCGGCTTTGGCGAGGCCATGCGCGCGGTGTCGCTGAAATATGTGCCGACTGCGATCCTGTCGCGTCAGGTCGGTGTCGTGCGCGGCGGCTGTCTCATCCTCAACCTGCCCGGCCAGCCCAAGGCCATCAAGGAAACGCTCGACGGCATCTTCGCCGCCGTGCCCTACTGCATCGACCTTATCGGCGGCCCCTATCTGGAAACCCGGCCGGAGTCGGTCGCGGCGTTTCGCCCCAAGTCCGCGCAGCGCAAGCCGGCGGCTCAGTCGCCGGCGGCGTAACGGCGCGCGAAAACCGCATCGAGGTTGATCTCGCGCGCGGTTTTCGCGCCGATCACGCATTGCTCGAGACTCGCCGGCATGGTCAGCCTGCCGGCCGCATTGACATAGCGCCCCGCCATGATTTCGGCCGCCGACTGCGGCGCGTCCGGGCCCGACGCTGGATCGGCCACGCCATCAGGAAAGACCGGGAAACCGCCCGGCCCGTACTTGTCGGTGGCGCCCAGCGTATGCAGCAGCTCGTGGGCGATGACGAGGTTGTTCTGTTCCCGCTGGCGGGGATCGGCAAAGGCATGCACCACGCCGATCAGACCCTTTTGCAGGCCCAGCGAATGCGCGAGCGCTTCGCCGTCGCGCGGCGCGTGATAGAGCACGAAGAGCTTGATCCGGCCAAGCTGCGGCAACCAGTGGCCAGAATTCCGGTATGCCCAGACGCGCAGCTTAAGACTCCACGCTACTGTCGCGAGCACGCTGCCGTTGCGCGGCGGCGGCGGCGGAACCTCCTGCGATTCGGGCAGCAGGCTCAGATGAATCGCGGGCGCGACGCGTACCCCGTAGCGCGCCGTTTCGCGTTCGAGAAAGGCGTTGATGTCGTCAAAGTCCGAGACTTTCAGCGCGGCGATCGTCGCCCTCGCCGCGCTCGAACCGTCGCCGTTGATCGGCGTCAACTCCACCTCCAGCGGCGCATTCCAGCTCCGCGCCATGTTCTGCTCCAGCCAGGTGAGCGTGAGCGCTGCGAGCAGCAGTCCGAGCAGGACGAGAATGCGAATCCGGCGAAAGTTCATGGTGCGGGCGGGCAAACGCACGCAGCCGGTCGGTACGGGGCGGCCGGCTGCGTGCGGGTCAGGATTTGGCGGCACCCAAGGTCATCGTGCTGCCGACGAATTTATTCTTGAGCGGCTGTTTGTCTGGCGCGGCCACACTCACCCGCGCGGGCGCCAGCCCCAGCTTGATCAGCTCGTCGCGCGCCGCCTGCCCGCGCGCCTGCCCCAGTTTGACCAGCGCATCGTCGGCAAGCCTGATCCGTTGCGTGAGCCGTTCCAGCAACTCGGCATGGAATGCCGACGGCGGGCCGTCAGCGCGCGTCTTGAAACGGCGCGCGAGGCGTTCGACGGTTTCGCTTTCCATCACCTTCGCCGCCGCGCCGGCGTTCCTGTCCTGGAAACCCGCGCGCAGTTTCTGGTAGTCATCCTTGCCGGCGGCGGCGATGTAGCGGTCTTCCAGCCAGGTCTGGATGGCGTACAGGTTGAGGTCGACCGGCCCGGGCGCTTCTCCCGGCGCGAGCTTGATGCCCGCCGCCTTCGCCGCCTCCAGCCGCATGGCCTGCGCCTGAAGCGCGCGCGTATCGGCTTCGGGATCAAAGCCGGGGGTGATGGTGAGCGTGAGCGCCGGCCGCCTGGCCAGCGCGTCGGACAGCGTTTTCAGCTTGCCCTGTTCCGGCGGCAGCAGCACGCTGCTGCCGGGATCGAACACCACGGCCTCGAATTTTTCCGCGTCGCCGCCGGGCAGCTTGCCCAGCGCGCGGAACGGCGCGGTGACGAGCTTGGTCAGCACGTTGACGATGGCTTTCCAGATGATCTTGCCGTAGCTGAACTGCGGGTCGTCGAGGTTGCCCGATACCGGCAGATCGAGATCGATGACGCCGTTGCTGTCTTCCAGCAGGGCAATCGCCAGGTCGAGCGGCAGGCTCATCGCGTCGGGGCTGTCGACGCGCTCGCCGAGCTTGAGCTTGTTGACGATGAACTTGTTCTCGCCCGCCAGCTGCCGCTGCTTGATCTTGTATTCGAGATCGACAGACAGGGTGCCGGAATCGATGCGCCGTCCGGCGAACTTGCCTGAATAGGGCGTGAGGTTCGCCATTTCCAGATTGCGGAACGCCAGCGTGAGATCGGTGAACTCGGTGGCCTGGAACGGCTGCAGCGTGCCGCGCACGCGCGCCGATCCGTAATCGTCGACCTTGCCGTCGAGCTCCACCTGCGCGCTGGTGCGGGCATCAGTGGAAAGCCCGGTGACCACGCCCGACAGCCCGTGCATGCGCGTGCCGAACTGCGGGGTGAGCGAGAGATCGGCAAATTCGGCACGGGCATCGACGATGCGTACACGCTCGATGCTGACGGGGAAGGCCGGTTCGGCGGCTGGCAGGACGGGTTCCCCGGCCGGAGCGCTTGCTTGCGCCTGCGCGCCGGCCTCCCCGGAAGCAGCCCCGGCGGGCGCTTTGCTGCGCAGGATGCGTTTGAGGTTGATCGACTTGTCCTCAAAAATGATGACCTTGCCAAAGGCATTTTGTGCAACGAGTTCAGTCATGCGCAGGCGGTTGGGCGCGAGCGCCAGTTCGAGCGAGTCGGACGAGAGCTTCTTCCAGCCGAGGAAGGAATCGCCGGTGTCTTCCTCGGTGATGGCAAGATCGTCGACGGCAAAGCCGCCATCGAAATTGAGCCGGGTGCCGGCCTTGCCGGACGCGAAGACCAGCTTGCCGTGCGTGGACGCCGCGCCGGTTTGCAGGTCGAGGCGGGCAGCCTGATTGACGTAGGGCGCGAAGGGTTTGAGCGATAGCCCGACCAGCTTCAGATCGAGCCGGCCCTGGCTCTTGCCCGGCGTGACGCTGCCGCCGGCGGAAAATCGCCCGCCCTGTTTCAGCGCGAAACCGGCTTCCAGCGGTATCGGCCGGTCGAGGTCGAGACCCAGATCACGCAGGGCAATGCGCCCTTGGATGAGATCGAGCCGCACAGGCTGGGCAGGCGATTCGTCGGCGATGCCCACGTCGATGCCCTCGATTGCAAATCGCGCCAGGCTGACAGCGAAGGGCGCCGGTGCCGCTGCCGGGCGGGCGGCGGGCGCGGCTGCGGCGGGCGCTTTCCTGAGAATGTCCGCCCAGTTGACCTGTTTCCGCTTGTCGATCCGCAGTTCGGTGCGCACCCCGGCCAGTTCGACCGCGTCTGCGTCGAGCCGCTGCTCTGCCAGGCCGAGCCGGGCGTTGACCAGCGCAGCGCGCGCCAGTGACGCCACTTCGCGCGCGCCGGACTGCACCCGCACCGGCCCCAGCGTGGCATGAACCGGGCCGACCCGGAGCGCTGGACGCTGGCCGACTTCGCCCGCCAGCGCGGCTGTCAGGCCAAAACCCTCGGCCGACACCGCGAGCGGGGTGGCAAAGCCATGATCGGTGAATCGCGCGGCCCAGTCAGCCAAGCGGATTTCATGCACGGCAACATGCCAGGCTGGCGAAGCCGCGGCAGGGTTGGCGGCGGCCGGCGATGGCGCGCCGGCTGCGTGCGGTGCGGCCTCCGGGGCAAACAACGTCTGCCAGTCGAGCGTGCCGTTCGCCGATCGGGTGGCGGCGAGGCGTCCGCCTGTCAGGCTCACGTTTGCCACCTCCACTTTACGTGCCGCCAGGTCGAGGTTGGCGTTGCCGATGCGGGCTTCGGCAAGTTGCAGCAGCGGGTCGCCGCCGTCGCGCGGCGCCACCGCCAGGTCCTCGATCACCAGATTGGCGCCGGCAATCCGCACCCAGGGCTGATCGTTGCCCGCCGCGTCGCGCACCAGGGCAAAACGGTAGTTCAGTCCCGCAGCCGCCGTGCCGGTGGGCACATCGAATTTGCGCGGACTCCTGATCGCGCGCAGCAACTTGGCGATCTGCACGCCTTCCAGGCCCAGCGCGCCGTTCGACGCGAGCGGATTGAGCGCGATGTCGCCTTTCCACTTGAGCGTGCCGCCCTGCTCCGGCAGCTTTGCGGCAAGCAGATAATCGCCCCGGTCCTCGGGCAGGGTCGACAGACCGTCGAGCTCGATCCCCAGCGGCCGCAGCGATACCCGGAAAGGTTTGCCCGCGCGGTTGGCGTCGAGGTAATCGATATCGCCCGCGCTGATCCTGATGTGATCGACCAGCACGCGAGGCATTCGCTCAGACGGCGGTTCCTTGTCCTCGGCCAGCTTGTCGAGCAGGGTCTGCCAGTTGAGTCTGCCGCCACGGTCGATCTCGAAGCTGACGGAGGGCCTGTCGAGCTGAACGTCCCGGATGCGCCAGGCCCAGCGCACAAGCCCGGTTGTGTCCAGGTTGACATACAGCCGTTCGAAGCCGGCCAGCGGCGCGCCGCCGGGTGCGGCAAGCTTGAGGCCGCGCACCGTGGCTTC
>JAIWOL010000021.1 GCA_020216925.1 Thiobacillus sp.
GAGCGTCAGCGGATTGAATTTCACCTCCTGTACGGACAACTGGCTGGCGAGTTTTTCCTTGCCCAGCCACGGCAGCAGTCTCTGCGCCAGCGGATCGACCAGAAAAAATCCAAACAGCAGGTAGGCCCCGAACAGTCCGGCCCCGATCAGGAACGGCAGGCTGAGGAAGATCTTCAGGATGCGGGTCGGCATACGGTCTCCCTTTGGGCACGCGCTCCCGGCGCTGCCCGCTCATGGATGGGTCTGTCGTTCAACTATATCGTCCGAAGACCACATGGGATAACGGACAACTTGAATATTTCGTGACGCACGTCAGTCACCGGCTTGCATCGTTTCACGGATGAGGCGAAAGATTTCGCGAAACGCCCGGGGCGGCTTGTTGCGTGCCGCCTCGTCGCGCGCGTTGCGGATGAGTTGACGCAGACGGGTGGCGTCGGCGCCGGGGAACTGGTTGAGAAACAGCGTCAGGGCCTCGTTGTCGGCCATGAGTTTCGCGCGCCATTTTTCGGCCTGGTGCAGCTTCGCATTCTCTGCCGCGGATACCCCGTTGAAGACGTCGAGCTGGGCCTGTATGGGTGCCGGGTCGAAGCCGCGCATGAGCTTGCCGATGTATTGTTTCTGCCGGCGCAGCGCCCCGTTCTGGGTGATCTTGCGACAGTCGGCCACGGCGGCGCGCAGTTCGTCCGGCAGTTCGATGCGCTTCCACTGCGCCTCGGGCAGTTTGACCAGCACTTCGCCCAGCGCCTGCAAGGCTTCGACCTCGCGCTTGAGCTGGCTTTTGCTGGGGCCGTCGTAAACGTCGTCAGGGTCGAATTGCAACTCGGCATCGGGGTCGATCAGGCGCACGGTCGGGCTTTCTGTTGCTGTTATCATCGACATTGTAGTTTCAGAGCATCATAAAAACGCATCCGGCGCACCGCACACACCCATGTCCAGCTCCCAATTCAGCTATACCCGCGAACAGTTCGCCACGCTTGCACGGCGGGCCATCGAATACGCCATGAAAAACGGTGCGACCGCCGCCGACACCGAAATCTCGGAAGGCTTCGGCCAGAACGTGACGGTACGCAAGGGCGAAATCGAAACCATCGAATACAACAAAGACAAGGGCGCGGGCGTCACGGTCTACATCGGCCGGCGGCGTGGCCACGCGTCCACCTCCGACCTCGGCGAGACCGCCCTGAAAAGCGCCGTGGACAAGGCGCTCACCATTGCGCGCTACACCGCCGAAGACGACGCTGCCGGGCTGGCGGACGCCGACCGGCTGGCGAAGGAGCCGCCCGACCTCGACCTCTACCATCCCTGGGCGCTGCCGGTGGAGGACGCCGCAGAACGCGCACGCGCCTGCGAGGCCGCCGCGCTGGCCGTGGACAGACGCCTCACCAATTCCGAGGGCGCGGGCGTTTCCACCCACGCCTCGCACTTTATCTACGCCAACAGCCTGGGCTTCTGCGACGGCTACGCCAGTTCGCGCCACGGCATTTCGGTGGCGGTGATCGGCGAAGACCAGGACGCGATGCAGCGCGACTACTGGTACAGCAGCGCACGCGACGGCAGCCTGCTCGACACGCCCGAAACCGTGGGCCGTATCGCCGGCGAGCGCACCGTGCGCCGGCTCAACGCGCGCAAGCTGGACACGCGCACCTGTCCGGTGGTGTTCGAGGCCCAGATCGCCACCGGCCTCATCGGCAATTTCGTCGCCGCGGTGTCGGGCGGCAGCCTCTACCGCAAGTCGTCGTTCCTGCTCGACAGCCTGGGCAAGCCCGTATTTGCCCCGCACGTCAGCATCCGCGAGACGCCCTTCGTGCGTGGCGCGCTGGGCAGCGCGCCCTTCGATTCGGAAGGGGTCGCCTGCCTGGAACGCGACGTGGTGAAAAACGGCGTGGTCGAAGGCTATTTCCTTTCCACCTATTCGGCCCGGAAACTCGGCATGACCACCACCGGCAACGCCGGCGGCAGCCACCTGCTCGCCGTTTCGCACGGCGACCTCGACCTCGCTGGCCTCTTGCGCGAAATGGGCACGGGCCTGCTGGTCACCGAACTGCTCGGCCAGGGCACCAACATGGTCACCGGCGACTACTCGCGCGGCGCGGCTGGCTTCTGGGTGGAAAACGGCGAGATTCGATATCCGGTCGAAGAAATCACCATTGCCGGCAACCTTGCCGACATGTTCCGCGGCATCGTCGCCATCGGCCGCGACGTCGAGCGGCGCGGCTCCAAACAGGTCGGCTCCGTTCTGCTCGACCACATGACGGTGGCCGGCAACTGAGATGCGGCAGGCAGCAGCACGCCCCTGGCTGGCGCTGTTCGTCCTGCTGTTGCTTGCCGGCTGTGACCGCTCCCCCGCTCTTCCCCGGCTCAACCCGCACGATGTCATCGTCGCCTTTGGCGACAGCCTTACCCATGGCACGGGCGCCGCGCCGGAAACCGCCTATCCGGCCGTGCTGGCGGGCCTGACAGGGCGCACGGTGATCAATGCCGGAGTGCCCGGCGAAACCACCGCCGAAGGGCTGGCGCGCCTGCCCGGCGTGCTTGCCGAGCACAAGCCGCGGCTGGTGCTGCTCTGCCTGGGCGGCAACGACATGTTGCGCCGCATACCGGCAGCCGAAACCGAGACCAACCTGCGCCTGCTGGTGCGCACCATCCGCGCAAGCGGCGCGGAGCTGGTGCTGATCGGCGTGCCCGAGCCGAAGGTGTTTGGCGGGGCCGCGCCCCTGTACGCCCGCCTGGCGGATGAACTCGGCGTGCCGCTGGAAAACACGATCTTCGACAAGGTGTTGAAGGACTCCCGCCTGAAATCCGACCCCATCCACGCCAACGCCGACGGCTACCGTGTCGTGGCCGAACGGCTGGCCGAATTCCTGAGAGAATCCGGCGCATTGTGAATGCGCCCACCTGCATGGATACGCTGCTTGCCCTTGCCCGCCTGATCGACCGGCTGACCGAAAGCGTCGGCCGTGCCGCCATCTGGCTCGTCTACGTCGCCACGCTCATCTCGGCAGGCAACGCGCTCGCACGCTATCTGCTGGGCGGAAGTTCGAACGCCTGGCTGGAAATCCAGTGGTATCTGTTCGGCGCCATGTTCCTGCTAACCGCAGGTTATACGCTCAAGCACAACGGCCATGTGCGCATCGACATCTTCTACAACCGGCTCGGGCCGCGTGGACAGGCCTGGACCGATCTGCTGGGCGGGCTGTTCTTCCTGCTGCCGATGGCCGTGCTGCTGGCCTGGCTGGCCTGGCCGATGTTCCACGAGGCATGGACATCGCAGGAAATGTCGCCCGACGCGGGGGGCTTGTTGCGCTGGCCGGTGAAACTGCTGCTGCCGGTGGGTTTTGCCCTGCTGGCCTTGCAGGGGCTGGCCGAAGTCATCAAGCGCATCGGCGTGCTGACCGGGCATCTCGCGCCCCCCGCGCCCCCGGCCGAGGGCCGCAACTGATGGAAAATATCGCTCCGCTGATGTTCCTGGGCCTGGTGGTATTCCTGCTGCTGGGCTATCCGGTGGCGTTTGCGCTGGCTGCAAACGGCCTGCTGTTCGCCGCCATCGGGCTGTCCGCCGGCTGGTTCGATCCGGCCCTGCTGCAGGCGCTGCCCGAGCGCATCTACGGCATCGTTGCCAACCCCACGCTGCTGGCGATTCCCTTCTTTGCCTTTATGGGCCTGATCCTCGAACGCTCGGGCATGGCCGAAGACCTGCTCGACACCATCGGCCAGTTGTTCGGCTCGATGAGAGGCGGCCTTGCCTATGCGGTGATCCTGGTCGGCGGGCTGCTGGCGGCGACTACCGGCGTGGTCGCCGCCACCGTCATCGCCATGGGCCTCATCTCGCTGCCGGTGATGCTGCGCTACGGCTACGACAAGCGGCTGGCATCCGGCGTCATCGCCGCCTCGGGCACGCTGGCGCAAATCGTGCCGCCGTCGCTGGTGCTGATCGTGCTGGCCGACCAGCTCGGCGCGTCGGTGGGCGACATGTACAAGGGCGCGCTGCTGCCGGGGCTGGGGCTGATCGGCCTGTATCTGGGGTTTGTCTTCCTGCTGACCCTGTTCCGCCCGCACCTCGTGCCCGCCATGCCGGCGTCTGCGCGCACCCTGCACGGTTTGGCGCTGGGGCTGCGCGTGCTCACCACGCTGGTGCCGCCGCTGGTGCTGATCTTTCTGGTGCTGGGCACCATTTTCCTCGGCATTGCCACCCCCACCGAAGGCGGCGCAATGGGCGCGGCCGGGGCCCTGCTGCTGGCGTGGACGCGCAAACGACTCTCCCGCCTGCAACTGACGCAGGCCATGGACAGCACCACCCGGCTCACCACCTTCGTCATCTTCATCCTCATCGGCTCGACCATTTTCACCCTGGTCTTCCGGGGACTCGACGGCGATATCTGGGTAGAGCATCTGTTCAACCACCTGCCCGGCGGCGTGCTCGGTTTTCTCATCGCCGTCAACCTGCTGGTCTTCGTGCTGGCCTTCTTTCTCGACTTCTTCGAGATCGCCTTCATCGTCGTGCCGCTGCTCGCGCCGGTGGCGCACAAGCTGGGCATCGACCCGATCTGGTTCGGCGTGATGCTGGCGGTGAACATCCAGACCGCCTTCATGCATCCGCCCTTTGGCTTTGCGCTGTTCTATCTCAAGAGCGTCGCCCCGAAATCGATTCGCACCGCCGACATCTACTGGGGGGCGCTGCCCTTCCTGGCCATCCAGCTGCTGATGGTGGCGCTGGTTCTGGCGTTTCCGCATATCGTCCTGCGCGACATCCCCGCCGACGCCAGCAGCGTCACCGAAATCCCCATTGCCGTCGACCCCGACGCGAATTTCCTGCCCCCCGAGTGGCGTTAGCCGCCGCGCGGAGCCGCGCATACCCAACACCCTGTTTGTCCACGACATACAGGGGTTTTTTATTGAAAAACCGTGCCGATAAACAACATTGTCGTGGACAAAATGCAATTCGATATTGACACACAATCAACATAACTAATATTCTAATATTCGGTTTTTCGATTCTTTTTATCCCCCAACTCCTGGAGCATTTCATGAAACTCGTCCACGCCCTCGTTCTTGCCTCCCTCGCGATTTCCAGCACTGCGTTCGCCGGCGACCCGGTTGCCGGCGAACGCAAGGCTTCCAGCTGCGCCGCCTGCCACGGCAGCGCCAGCTTCCCCGGCATGTTCCCGCTGGTTCAGCTGGCTGGCCGCGACGCGGACAAACTCGCCACCAAAACCAATAAGTACCGCAGCGGCAAGCTCTTCTCGCCGCTGATGAACATGTCGGTGATGGGGCTTTCCGACCAGGACGTGGAAGACATCGCCGCGTATTACCAGAAACTCGGCAAACCCTTCCTGCCCATGGCCGGCATTCGCGGCGACGAAGACATCACGGCTGCCAAGTAAAGCCGGCCATGACGCGCGCCGGACACGTCGCGCATCGCGTCTATGACCCCGTGCTGCGCTTGCTGCACGGGGTCAATGCCCTGTTGATCGTGCTTCTGGGAGTAGGCGGCGTGGCCGCAGACAGCCTCTCGCCCGGCGCAACGCGGGCCTGGCTCCACGACACGCACGGCATCCTCGGCGCGGCGCTCATCGTCGGCCTGCTGGGTCGCCTGGTCTGGGGCTGGGTCGGCCCCGCGCACGCACGCTGGCGCGATCTCTGGCATCCGGCCGACTGGCGCACAGAGCTGGCCCGGGGACGTCTGTTCACCCCGCCGCGGCGCCCCGGACACCACCCGGTCGCCAGTCTGGTCTACCTCGCCGTCTATGCGCTGCTCGGCGTTCTGGCAGCAAGCGGACTGTGCCTGCTGGCCAGCACACAAGGCACGGGGCCGCTTGCAGCCGTGTGTGCCTGGGATGCCCGGCTGACCGCCTGGCTGGCCGAACCGCACCGGCTGGCAGGCTGGGCCGTGCTGTGCTTTGTCTGCGCGCATCTGGCTGCGCTGGTCCTGCACGCACGCCTGCACCGCGTGCCTGTGGCCCAGAGCATGTGGAGTGGTGTGCAATATCTGGAACCGAAATGAAAATCCTCACGATCATCCTCGCGCTGGGCGCTGTCGCCGTGCCTCCTGCCCTTGCCGAAACCCCGCAGCAGATTCTTGCGCTCTACCAGCAACAGGCCGGACCGGCATCGGCCGCGCGCGGGGAGGCGTTCTTCCGCGCCAGGATCAGCCGCGACGGCCAGACCGGAAGCTGTGCCAGCTGCCACACCGACAATCCCAAGGCAGCGGGCAAGACGCGGGCCAACAAGGCAATCGAGCCGCTCGCCCCGGTAGCCAACGCGGAACGGTTCACCGACCCGGCCAAGGTGGAAAAATGGTTCAGGCGCAACTGCAAGGATGTGCTCGGCCGCGAATGCACGGCGCAGGAAAAAGCGGATTTCGTGGCTTTTCTGATCTCGGTGAAATGACATGGGCCTAACCTGGAAAAACCTGGGCGTGCTGTTCGCCACGCTTGCAGCCAGCGGCGTGTGGCTGGGCACCAGCTGGGGCGACGGCGCCCCGGTTCCGACTTTTTCGCCGGTCAGCCACAAGGCGACGGCCATGGAATGCGCGGCCTGCCACATGGCCTATCCGGCGGGGCTGCTGCCTGCCCGTTCGTGGACAAGGATGATGCGCGAGCTGGACAATCACTTTGGCGAGGACGCCAGTTTCTCGCCGGAGGAAACACTGGCGATCACGCGCTACCTTGTGGAAAACGCCGCCGACAGCCCCCGCGCCAACGAACGTTCGCGCCGCATCGCCAGCGGCATCGCGCCGGCCGATACGCCGCAGCGCTTTTCCGACACCCCCTACTTCCGCTACCTGCACGACGAAGTCCCCGCCGCAGTGTGGAAACGTGCGAAAATCGCCAGCCGCGCAAACTGCATCGCCTGCCACACGCGCGCCGAATCCGGCAGCTTCGCCGAACGCGAAATCAAGATACCCAAGGAATAGAACAAGGAATCCCGCCATGTCCGAACTCATCATCGAAGACCTCGTCGTTAGCAATGGCGACACGGCCACCGCCGGCCAGCATGTATCGGTGCATTACACTGGCTGGCTCACCAACGGCAGCAAATTCGACTCCAGCGTCGATCGCAACGAACCGTTCGACTTCAAGCTCGGCATGGGCCAGGTCATTCCCGGCTGGGACCAGGGCGTGGCCGGCATGCAGGTGGGCGGACGCCGCAAGCTCACCATTCCGCCCAACCTCGGTTACGGCGCGCGCGGCGCAGGCGGGGTGATCCCGCCGAACGCCACCCTGGTGTTCGAAGTGGAACTGCTGCGCGTCGGCTGACCCTCGCGCATCCAGCCAACGGGCGGGGCCGGCACACGCCGCCCCGCCTGTGTCTTTTTACCCGGGTAGAATCCGCGCATGACCGCCCCGCTTTTTTCCCACCGCAAGCACTGGGCCGCGCGCTTCGGCACCGCCCCCTTCCTGCCGATGTCGCGGGCGGAGATGACCGCGCTCGGCTGGGACGAATGCGACATCATCCTCGTCACCGGCGACGCCTACATCGACCATCCCGGCTTCGGCATGGCGCTGATCGGGCGGATGCTCGAAGCGCAGGGCTATCGCGTCGGCATCATCAGCCAGCCCGACTGGCATTCGGCCGAGCCCTTCCGCGCGCTGGGCAAGCCCGCGCTGTATTTTGGCGTCACGGCAGGCAACATGGACTCGATGGTCAACCGCTACACGTCGGATCGCAAAATCCGTTCGGACGACGCCTACACCCCGCACGCCGCGCCCAACAAACGCCCGGATCGCGCGGTCACGGTCTACGCCCAGCGCTGCCGCGAAGCCTTCCCCGGCACGCCGGTGATCATCGGCTCGATCGAAGCGTCCCTGCGCCGCATCGCGCACTACGATTACTGGTCGGACACCGTGCGCCGCTCGGTGCTTGCCGACTCCAAAGCCGACCTGCTGATTTTCGGCAACGCCGAGCGCGCGCTGCTGGATGTCACCTACCGGCTGGCGCAGGGCGAAAAAATCAACACGATTCGCGACCTGCGCGGCACCGCCTTCATGGTGCCGCGCGACTGGATGCCGCCTGTGCCGCCCGATTCAGACAAAACGGCGGCGCACTGGATCGAAGTGCAATCGACCGAGCTCGACACCCCCGGCGCGATCGAAGCGCACGTCGATCCGTATGCCATGGCTGCCAGTGTGCCGACGACGCAAACGCCCGACGGCACCGCGCCGATCCGTCTCATCCCCAAAGCCGCGCGCCTCGCCGCGATTCAGGATCAACGCGCCCACACCGTCATTCGTCTGCCCGACTACGACCAGGTCAAGAACAACCCGGTGCTCTACGCCCACGCCTCGCGCGTATTCCACCTCGAATCCAACCCCGGCAACGCGCGGGCTTTGAGACAGGCTCACGGCGAACGCGACGTGTGGCTGAACCCGCCGCCGATTCCGCTGACCACGCCAGAAATGGACGCGGTCTACGACCTGCCGTACGCGCGCGCGCCGCACCCGGCCTACGGCGACGCGAAAATCCCGGCGTGGGAGATGATCCGCTTTTCGGTCAATATCATGCGCGGCTGCTTCGGCGGCTGCACCTTCTGCTCGATCACCGAACACGAAGGTCGCATCATCCAGAGCCGCAGCGAGGACTCGGTCATCCGCGAAGTCGAAGCCATCCGCGACCGCACGCCGGGCTTTACCGGCGTCATCTCGGATCTCGGCGGCCCCACCGCCAACATGTACCGCATGGCGTGCAAGTCCGAAAAAATCGAAAAAGCCTGCCGTCGTCTGAGCTGCGTCTACCCCGGCATCTGCGACAACCTCGACACCGACCACACGCCGCTCGTCAACATGTACCGCCGCGCGCGTGCGCTTCCGGGGATCAAGAAGATACTGGTCAGCTCGGGGCTGCGTTACGACCTCGCGGTGCGCTCGCCCGAGTACGTAAAAGAGCTGGTGCAGCACCACGTCGGCGGCTATCTCAAGATCGCGCCCGAGCACACCGAAACCGGCCCGCTGTCCAAAATGATGAAGCCCGGCATGGGCGCCTACGACCGCTTCAAGGACATGTTCGAGTCCGCCTCCAGGGCGGTCGGCAAGAAGCAATATTTGATTCCGTATTTCATCGCCGCCCACCCCGGCACGACCGACGAGGACATGTTGAACCTCGCGCTGTGGTTGAAACGCCACGAGTTCCGTCTCGATCAGGTGCAGACCTTTTTGCCGACGCCGATGGCGCTGGCAACGACGATGTATCACACCGGGCGCAACCCGCTGAAGAAAGTGCTCGGCGGCAAGGCGGAAAAAGTGGACGTGGTGCGCGAAGGTCGTCGCCGTCGCCTGCATAAAGCTTTCTTGCGCTACCACGACCCTGACAACTGGCCGATGCTGCGCGACGCACTCAAGGCCATGGGCCGCGAAGACCTCATCGGCAACGGCAAGAAACATCTCATTCCGCTGTATCAGCCCGCAGGCACCGGCAAGCAGCCGGAGGGCGCACGCGCGCCGCGCAGCCCGGCGCCAGGTCAACCGAAAGCGGGCGCAGGACGCGGCAAGCCCGGCCCCGCCGGCGACGGGCGTCCCCACCAAGTGCCCAAACACCCGCTCAGTCAGCGCCGCGGGGGAGGCAAGACCCGATGATGTTCCCGTGAAACCCGCGTCTTCTTCCTTGCAGTCCAAGCCATGACACCCAGCGACCTTCTCCGCGCCAAACTCAATCTCGAAACCGCCCGCCTTGCATGGCCCGAACTCGAACGCCATTTCGCGCGCGGCGTGGTCGTGCATGTCCGGCCCGGCTCCGATCTCGTCGAAGTGGCGCTCGCCATGGCCGAGAACCGTGTCCCGCAAATCGAAACCTGGCTCGCCGACGGCACGCTCGCGCGCCCCGACATGGACGATGCCCAGCGCTGGCACGATGCCCAGCAGGTGTTCTGGGGCGTGGTCGTCGCGCCCTGGGTACTGGTGCAGGAAGCAGCCGGTCCAGACGGCAAGACCAGCCCCGCCTGAACCGGCTGTCCGCGACGCGCCGCTTCAGCGCGGGGCTGGCAGACAAAAACGCCACCCGGAGGTGG
>JAIWOL010000022.1 GCA_020216925.1 Thiobacillus sp.
CGTCTGCCTGGGGCCGTCCGGCGATCAATGGCGGACTTTTGCCGGATTCCCGGCCTTCGCCGGCGTGATGAATGCGCCCACCGGAACGACAGCCTGTTTCGGCTTTTTGGGCTTCTTGGCTTCCTTGTTGCCGCGTATCTGACCTTTTGCCATGGTGGCTCTCCTTGCAATGGCTGCGGAAGCGCCGGGCCCGGGTCGCATCCCGGGCAGGCGCAGCCCGATCATAGGCCGATGCGGGGGAATGGGGGATTTATCTTCCGGCATGAACAATCCCAAAACCTCAGTCGACCGCTTCATTCGTTTTGCGACAGCCTGATCATGCTGACGGTTTTTGCCCGCGTTCGCGCTCACCCGCGTGCTGAACGCGCCCGCTTGCCGGCATCGCGCGCAGTCAGACCCGGCTCGCCGTCTGCCGCATCACGTCTGCCGCGACGCGCATGGCCAACTTCACGGGCGCGGGCAGCGGCGCAGCGCCATGGTCGATGGCGGTCTGGGCGTGCCGGGCTTCGTCGGTTTTCATCTGCTCGACGACAGCGCGGCTCCTGGCATCGGCTTCGGGCAGCTTCTGCAGATGGCCGTCGAGATGGGCTTCGACCTGGCGTTCGGTTTCGGCCAGAAAACCGAGGTTCCACTTGTCGCCCATCAGTCCCGCGACAACGCCCATGCTGAACGCTCCGCCGAACCATAGCGGATTGAGCAGGCTCTTGCGCCCCCCAAGCTCGGTGATGCGCTGTTCGCACCAGGCGAGGTGGTCGGTTTCCTCGCGCGCGGCGCGTTCGAGTTCGGCGCGCACTTTTTCATTGCGGGTGGTGAACGCCTGCCCGGCGTAGAGCGCCTGGGCACAGATCTCGCCGACGTGATTGACGCGCATCAGCGCGGCAGCGCGGCTTTTGTCCGCCTCGCCCATCCCTGCGTCCGGCGTGGCCGCGGCCGGATAGGGCCGGCTGGCGTGCGGCGTGGCGAAGACGGTGCGCAGGCCCAGGTCGAAGGTGGCGATGAGCCGGTCGAGAGTATTCATGTCTATTCCTCCGATTCTATTTCGCTTGCGGGTCGGCATGATCGAGAAGACAAGCCGAAGACAAGGCGATGGACGCGGTGACGCGCTGCCGGATGGAAGAGTGCCGATCCGGGGGCGAGATCACTTCACGTAATAATTGAAATTGGCATAGGCCGCCTCGTTGACCTTGAACCACTGGAACTCGGTGTCGCGGAACTGCTTCCACGGGCGGTAGATGGCGGCAAAATCCGGGTTGGTCCTGGCCTCTTCCTCGTAAAGCGCGAAGGTGGCGCGGCGCGCGGCGAGCATCACGTCCTTGGGGTACGGGTGCAGCTGCACGCCCTGTCCCACCAGACGCAGGAGCGCAGGCGGGTTCTTCGCGTCGTACTGCGCAAGCATCAGCTGGTTGGCTTCTGCGGTGGCGACTTCGAAGGCCTGGCGATACAGCTCGGGCAGGGTTTTCCACGCCGCCTGGTTGACGTAAAAACTCAGTTGCGGCCCGCCTTCCCACCAGCCGGGGTAGTAATAGTGTCTGGCGATCTTGTGGAAGCCGAGCTTCTCGTCGTCGTAAGGCCCCACCCACTCGGCGGCGTCGATCGCGCCGCGTTCGAGCGCGGGATAGATATCGCCCCCGGGCAGGGTTTGCGGCACGGCGCCGAGCCTGGCCATGATCTTGCCGCCGATGCCGGGAATGCGCATCTTCAGGCCGCGCAAGTCCGCCAGCGACCTGATCGGCTTTCTGAACCATCCGCCCATCTGGGCGCCGGTGTTGCCGCCGGGAAACTGCACGACGTTGTACTTTGCGTAGAGCGCGCGCAGCAATTCGATGCCGCCGCCGGCGTACATCCACGCGTTCTGCTGGCGCGCCGTCAGGCCAAATGGCACGGCGGTATCGAAAGCCAGCGCGAGGTTCTTGCCGACGTAGTAATAGCCGGCCGAATGCCCGCATTCGGCGGTGGCGTTACCCACGGCGTCGAGCACCTGCAAGCCGGGCACGAGTTCGCCGGCGGCAAACACGCGGATCTGGAATTTGCCCCCGGTGAGCGCAGCCACGCGCCTGGACAGCGTTTCGGCCGCGCCGTAGATGGTGTCGAGGCTCTTGGGAAAACTGGACGCCAGCCGCCAGCGAACAGCGGGCAGTTGCGTCAAGGATTCGGGCGCGGCCTGCGCGGCCAGCGGCAGCATCGCTGCAACGCCTGCACCGGCAGTCAGGAAATCTCGTCTTTGCATGGTCATCCTCGGGTTTGGCTCGATTATAAGTGTGCGGCGGCGCTCGGGACTGCACGGGGCCGCATGATAAAATTTCGCATTTTCCGCTTTTTGCCCCAGCCCGCGCCATGTTCAACCGCACCCAGACCCTCGCCCAGACCGACCCCGACCTGTGGGCCGCCATTGTCCAGGAAGACCGCCGCCAGCAGGATCACATCGAACTGATCGCGTCGGAAAACTACACCAGCCCGGCGGTGATGCAGGCGCAGGGCTCGCAGCTCACCAACAAGTACGCCGAAGGCTATCCCGGCAAGCGCTACTACGGCGGCTGCGAATACGTCGACATCGTCGAACAGCTGGCGATCGACCGCGTGAAGGCGCTGTTCGGCGCCGAGGCCGCCAACGTGCAGCCCAACTCCGGCTCGCAGGCCAACCAGGCGGTGTTCATGGCCTTCCTCAAGCCCGGCGACACCATCATGGGCATGAGCCTCGCCGAAGGCGGCCACCTCACCCACGGCATGGCGCTCAACATGAGCGGCAAGTGGTTCAACGCCGTCGCCTACGGCCTCAACGAAAAACAGGAAATCGACTACGACAGGATGGAAGCGCTGGCGCGCGAGCACAAACCCAGGCTCATCATCGCCGGCGCGTCGGCCTACGCGCTCGCCATCGACTTCGCGCGCTTCGCCAAAGTGGCCCGGGAAATCGGCGCGATCTTCATGGTCGACATGGCGCACTACGCCGGGCTGATCGCCGCCGGCGTGTACCCCAATCCGGTGCCGCACGCCGACGTGGTGACCTCGACCACCCACAAGACGCTGCGCGGCCCGCGCGGCGGCATCATCCTGATGAAGGCGGAACACGAAAAGGCGATCAACAGCGCCATCTTCCCCGGTATCCAGGGCGGCCCGCTGATGCATGTCATCGCCGGCAAGGCCACCGCCTTCAGAGAGGCCGCCACGCCGGAATTCAAGCGCTATCAGGAACAGGTCGTCGCCAATGCGCTGGTGATGTGCAAGGTGCTGGTCGAACGCGGCCTGGCCATTGTCTCCGGCCGCACCGAAAGCCATGTGTTTCTCGTCGACCTGCGCGCCAAGCACCTCACCGGCAAGGAAGCCGAAGCCCTGCTGGGCCGCGCCCATATCACGGTCAACAAGAACGCCATTCCCAATGACCCGCAGAAGCCCTTCGTCACCAGCGGCATCCGCATCGGCACCCCGGCCATGACCACGCGCGGCTTCAAGGAACTCGAAGCCGAACAGCTCGCCCACCTCATCGCCGACGTGCTCGACGCGCCGAGCGACGACGCCGTGATCGAGCGCGTGAAGGGCGAAGTGGCGAAGCTGACGGCGAAGTTTCCGGTCTATGGGTGAACGGTAAGGGGTGAGCGCTAAGCGGTTAAACCCGCTCACCGCTCACCGCTCACCGCTCACCGCACACCGCTCACCAGCATGAAATGCCCCTTCTGCGGCCACGCCGATACCCAGGTCATCGACTCCCGCATGAACGAAGCCGGCGACAGCATCCGCCGCCGCCGTCGCTGCCTTGCCTGCGAAAAACGCTTCACCACCTTCGAGACCGCAGACATCCGGCCGCCGCAGATCGTCAAAAGCAACGGCTTCCGCGAAGATTTTTCCGAAGCCAAGGTGCGCGAGGGTTTTCGACGCGCGCTGCACAAGCGCCCGGTGCCGACGCCGCTGGTCGACGCGGCGGTCGACCGCATCCGGCAGAAGCTGCTCACGCGCGGCGAGCGCGAAGTGTCGTCGCGCGAGATCGGCGAGCTGGTGATGCACGAACTGAAACGGCTCGACAAGATCGCCTATATCCGCTTCGCCTCGGTGTACAAGAGCTTCCAGGAACCGGACGACTTCCGCGAAATGTTGCAGGATCTGGAACGCGCGCCGTCTGCCGGCGTGGACGACTTGTTCGAATGAATCGCCTGTAAGCCAGGTGTAAGGCTGCAGCCGTGTACTACGGTTTTTCGTTCACAAGGAAAACCCATGCGCCTTCGCCTCCTGTCTGCCACCGTCCTCTCCTGCATCAGCCTTGCCGCGGGGGCCGAAGCCCCGCACTGGACCTACGATGGCCCCCAGGGGGCCCGGCACTGGGCAGAACTCGACAAGAGCTACGCAGAATGCAGGCTCGGCCATGCACAGTCGCCCATTGACATCCAATCGGCCAAAATCGACAAGGACGCTCCCGCGCTCGAATTTTCCTATCAGGCCCGGCCCCTGGTGATCGTCAACAACGGCCACACCGTGCAGGTCGACGAAACCGGCGCCGGCACGTTGACGATTGGCGATCACGCCTACCAGATCGCGCAATTCCATTTCCACACCCCCAGCGAAGAACGCATCCGGGGCCGCGCTTACGACATGGTTGCGCACCTGGTGCACAAGGACGACGCCGGCAAGCTCGCGGTGGTCGCGGTGCTGTTCAAGCTCGGCCGGGAAAACACGGCGCTGAAACCGGTGCTCGACAACATGCCCCTTGGCGCGGGGCCGGCACACACGGTGGCCGGTTTGAGTTTCAATCCGGCCGACCTGTTGCCTGGCAAACGCGGCTACTATCACTTCCAGGGCTCGCTCACCACCCCGCCCTGCACGGAAGGCGTGTCGTGGTATGTGCTTTCGACCCCGGTCGAGCTTTCCCGCGCGCAGCTCGCGCAATTCCGCACGCTGTACAAACACAACGCCCGCCCGCTGCAGCCGGCGAACGGACGCGAAATAACCGAGCGTCCCTGATCCGGCACACCGCCCGCCGCAGGAATGCGGCAGGCATGATATGGTTCGGCCGGAAAGCCACACGCACCGTACCGGGATGAATTTCTCCGCTGCCGACCACGCGCACATGGCGCGCGCCCTGCAACTCGCCGCACTCGGTCTGTTCACCACCGACCCCAACCCGCGCGTCGGATGCGTGATCGTGAAAAACGGCGTCGTCGTCGGCGAAGGCTGGCACCAGCGCGCCGGTACGCCGCACGCCGAAGTCCACGCACTGCGGCAGGCAGGCCAGGCGGCGCGCGGCGGCACCGTCTACGTCACCCTCGAACCCTGCTCGCATCACGGCCGCACCCCCCCCTGCGCCGAGGCGCTGATCGGCGCCGGCGTCGCACGCGTCGTCGCGGCGATGCGCGACCCCAACCCCCTGGTCGCCGGCGGCGGCATCGACATGCTGACGCTGGCCGGCATCGAAACCCGCGTCGGGCTGATGGAAACCGAAGCGCGTGCGCTCAACCCCGGCTTCATCTCGCGCATGACGCGCCATCGCCCCTGGGTGCGCCTGAAGACAGCCTCCACGCTGGACGGCAAGACCGCGCTGAATAACGGCGTCTCGCAATGGATCACCCATGATGCGGCACGCGCCGACACGCAGCGCCTGCGCGCGCGCGCCGGCGCAATCCTCACCGGCATCGGCACCGTCCGCGCCGACAACCCGAAGATGACCGTGCGCGACTTCGACATTGGCCGTCAGCCGCTGCGCGTGATCGCCGATTCCGCGCTGGCCACCGCGCCGACGGCCGCCATCCTGCCCGCGCTCGTGGCATGCCACACGGCCGACCCTGCACGGCGCGCGGCGCTCGAAGCAGCGGGGGCGGAGGTCGTCGAACTGCCCGCAGACGACGGGCGCGTCGATCTCGCGGCCCTGCTCGCGCTGCTCGCGCAGCGCGGCGTGAACGAAGTGCACGTCGAAGCCGGCGCCGGCCTGAACGGCGCACTGCTCGAAGCAGGGCTGATCGACGAATGGGTCGCCTACATCGCACCCGTGGCCGTGGGCAATGCCGCACGCGGCCTCTTCGCGGCCTCGCCGCTGACCACGCTGGCCGACGCGACGCGTTTTCGTCTGGCCGATGTGCGGCAACTGGGAGCGGATCTGCGGCTGACCTTGCTGCCGCTGTAAAGGGAATCGAAACCCGGTTTTCCGGCCACGCCCGGAACAGCGCGGCATGGCGCGCGCGGCGGCCCCTGGCCGGGGGTTCACCCCGCCCGTTCAAACGCCTACAATGCCGGGTCTTGCAGCGCAGCGCGTTCTTTATTCCATGTTCACCGGCATCATCCAGGCCATCGGCCGCATCCAGACAATCGACGCGCGCGGCGGCGACGCGCGCATGGTGATCGAAGGCGGCGGACTCGATTTTTCCGATGTGGCCCTGGGCGACAGCATCGCGGTGAACGGCGTCTGCCTCACCGCCGTGGCACTGGGCGCCGCTTCTTTCACGGTCGATGTCTCGGCCGAAACCCTGCGCGTCACCACGGGATTCACGGTCGGCAGCGAGGTCAATCTGGAAAAGGCGCTGCGCCTGGCCGACCGCCTGGGGGGCCATCTCGTCTCCGGCCATGTCGATGGCGTGGGCCATGTGCGCCTTGTCGAGCCGGTGGGCGAATCGCATCGCCTCGTCATCGACGTGCCGTCCGCGCTCGCGCGCTACGTCATGCGCAAGGGGTCGATCACCGTGAACGGCGTGTCGCTGACCGTCAACGCCGTCGACGCGACAGGGTTTTCGCTCAACCTCATTCCGCACACGCTGGCCATGACCACGCTCAAACACCTTGCCGCCGGCGCGCCGGTCAATCTCGAAGTCGACATGATCGCCCGCTACGTCGAGCGCATGACGCAATTCCTCCACCTCACAGACAAAGACTGATGCAATGAGCCTTGCCTCCACGCCCGAAATCATCGAAGAACTCAAGGCCGGCCGCATGGTCGTGCTGGTTGACGAGGAAGACCGCGAAAACGAGGGCGACCTGGTGATGGCAGCCGAATTCGCCACCCCGGACGCCATCAACTTCATGGCGAAATACGGTCGCGGCCTGATCTGCCTCACCCTCACCGATGCGCGCTGCCGCCAACTGGGTCTGAAGCAGATGGTGACCGACAACCAGACGCCGCACGGCACCGCGTTCACGGTGTCGATCGAAGCTGCCGAAGGCGTGACCACCGGCATCTCCGCCGCCGACCGCGCCGTCACCATTCTGGCGGCCGTAAAAAAGGATGCGAAGCCCACCGACATCATCCAGCCCGGGCACATTTTTCCGCTGCGCGCCCAGCCTGGCGGCGTGCTGGTGCGCGCCGGGCACACCGAAGCCGGCTGCGATCTGGCCGCGCTGGCGGGCCTCGAACCCGCTTCGGTGATCTGCGAAATCCTCAAGGACGACGGCAGCATGGCGCGCCTGCCGGACCTGATTCCCTTCGCCCGGGAACACGGACTCAAGATCGGTGCCATCGCCGACCTCATCCACTATCGCAACCAGACTGAAAGCCTGGTCGAGCGCATTGCCGACCGGCCCATCCAGACCGTCTACGGCGCGTTCCGCCTGCTCGCCTACCGCGACAAGTGCGCCAAGGAAACCCACCTTGCGCTGGTAAAGGGCGACATTCACGCCGACCGCGAAACCCTGGTGCGCGTGCACGAACCGCTTTCCGTGATGGACTTTCTCGACGTCACCGGCGGCGGCCATTCGTGGCCCATCCTCGGCGCGTTGGAACGCATCGCCGGCTCGCAATCCGGTGTGATCGTGCTGCTGCACCGGCCGGAAACCGCCGATGCGCTGCTGACCCGCCTCAACCCCGCGCCGGTTGCGGATCGCAAGTACGACCTGCGCGACTACGGCATCGGCGCGCAAATCCTGCGCGACCTTGGCGTCGGCAAAATGAAACTCCTGGCCAGCCCGCGCAAGATGCCGGCCATGGACGGCTTCGGTCTCGAAGTGACCGGTTATCTCGACAGGATGTGATCATGGGCATACACGGCAGCTACTCCCCCAACGATCCCGCACTCGCGGGCAGCGACAAACGCATCGGCATCGTCGTCTGCCGCTTCAACGAGACAATCTGTGAAGGCCTGTTCGCTGCCTGCGCCCGCGAATTGAGCGCGCTCGGCGTGACGAAGGTGGAACGATTCTCCATTCCCGGTGCGCTGGAAGCCCCGCTCGCGCTACAGAAACTCGCGCAAAGCGGCCGCTACGACGCACTCGTCGCCATCGGCTGCGTGATCCGGGGCGACACCTACCATTTCGAGATCGTCTGCAACGAATCCGCACGCGGCATCCTCGACGTGCAGCTCGAAACCGGCGTACCCATCGCCAACGTGATCCTCACCGTCGAAAGCGAGGAACAGGCGCACGCCCGCATCAGCGAAAAAGGCTCCGACGGCGCGCGCGTCGCGGTGGAAATGGCCAATCTCATGAAGCGCGTCTGACATGGCCGGCTCGCGCAAGCTCGCCCGGGAATTCACCCTGCAGGGGCTCTATGCCTGGCACGTCGGCGGCACCGACGTCACCCTCATCATCGCCAACCTTGCCGAAGACGACCAGTTCAGGCGCGCCGATGAGGACTACTTCCGCACCCTGCTCTACGGCGTGCTGAAGGAAGAAGACCTGCTCGCCGGGCATCTGGCCCCCGCGCTCGACCGCCCGCTCGAAGACCTGTCGCCCATCGAGCGCGGCATCCTTCTCATCGGCAGCTACGAGCTTGCCCGCTGCCCCGATGTCCCGCTGTCGGTCGTCATCAACGAAGGCATCGAGCTGGCAAAAAAATTCGGCGGCACCGACGGCCACAAGTTCGTCAACGGCGTGCTCGACAAGCTGGGACTGGCCCTGCGCCCCATCGAAGCAGGCCAGCGCAAGCAGCGCTGAACGCAGCGCGCCCCCTCCACGCACCCCATCCCCTGACCGTGGAATTCGACCTCATCGCCCGCCACTTCACCCGCGCCACCCCCGGTGCCGTGCTGGGCGTGGGCGATGACTGCGCCCTGGTCTCGCCCACCCCAGGCAAGCAACTGGCGGTCACCACCGATCTGCTGATCGAAGGCCGCCATTTCATGCCACAGGATGGCCCCGCCGGACTCGGCCACAAGACCGCGGCAGTGAACCTGTCCGACCTGGCCGCGATGGGCGCCACGCCGCGCTGGGCCACCTTGCAGATTGCCCTGCCCGCGGCCGACGACGCCTGGCTTGCCGCCTACGCGCGCGGCCTGTTCCGCATGCTCGACGGCCACGGCTGCGAACTGGTCGGCGGCGACACCACGCGCGCCGACGTGCGGACCTTTGGCCTCACCGTAATCGGCGAAATCGATCCCGGCCGCGCGCTCACGCGCAGCGGCGCCCGGCCGGGCGAAGACGTCTGGGTATCGGGCGCGATCGGCTCGGCCGCGCTGGCGCTGGCCTACCGTCAGGGACGGCTGTTCATGGAACAGATTCACGCCGCGCAAGTGCTGCCCGCGCTCTACCTGCCGACGCCCCGCGTCGAACTGGGACGGGCGCTCGTCGGTCTGGCAAGCGCCGCCATCGACATCTCGGACGGCCTCTGCGCCGATCTTGGCCACATTCTCGCCCGCTCCGGCGTGGGGGCAGAGCTCGATTTCGCAGCCGTTCCCGTGCCCGAGGCCGCCCGCGGCTACCTGCATGAAGCCGCCGCCATCGAAGCCGTCCTGGCAGGCGGCGACGACTACGAACTGTGCTTTACCGCGCCAGCGCCGCAGCGCGCCGCCATCGAAGCCGCGGCAGCGGCCGTCGGCGTGCGCGTCACGCGCATCGGCACGACGCGCGCGCGCGCCGGTCTCGACGTGCGCGACGCCCAGGGTAAAGTGATGCCAGTTGCCAGAACGGGGTACGACCACTTTGCAACCTGACCTGCGTTTTCTGCTGGCGCATCCCGCGCACCTCATCGCGCTGGGCTTGGGCAGCGGGCTCGCGCCCAAAGCGCCCGGCACGGTCGGCACCCTGCTCGGCCTGCCCTTGTTCTGGGCCATCAGCGCCATCGCCCCCGACCTGCCCAACCAGATTATCCTGATCGCAGCAGCCTTTTTGCTGGGCATCTGGGCCTGCGCCCGGACCGGCCGCGCCCTGGGCGTGGCCGATCACGGCGGCATGGTGTGGGACGAAATCGTCGCCTTCGCCCTGGTGCTGCTGTTCACGCCCGCAGGCTGGGCCTGGATGCTGGCGGCCTTTGGCCTGTTCCGTCTCTTCGACATCGTCAAGCCCTGGCCCATCCGCCTGTGCGACGCCCGCCTCAAAAACGGCTTTGGCGTGATGTTCGACGATCTGCTCGCGGCAGGCTACGCTATCGCCTGTCTGCAACTGGCCGCCCCCATCATCTGACATGGCGCGCACGCCCGATTCCGAACTCTTTGCACTGGCCACCGAACTCGGCGGCAAACTGGCCGCGCGCGGCTGGATGCTCGCCACCGCCGAATCCTGCACCGGCGGCTGGGTATCGATGCTGCTCACCTCGCTACCCGGCAGCAGCGCCTGGTTCGAGCGCGGCTACGTCACCTATTCCAACGCATCCAAAGTCGAACTGCTGGGCGTGCCCCCCGCCCTGCTCGACGCCGTGGGCGCCGTGGCCGAAGACACCGCGCAGGCCATGGCCCGGGGCGCGCTGCAACGCAGCCATGCGCAGGCCGCGCTGGCGATCACCGGCATTGCCGGTCCCGGCGGCGGCACCCGCGAAAAACCCGTGGGCCTGGTGTGTTACGGCTGGGCGCTGGCCGACGGCACGACCCTCACCTCCACCTGCCGGCTCGACGGCGACCGCGAGGAAATCCGCTCGCGCGCGGTTGCCGCCGCCTTGCGCGGCATGATCGAATTGCTAGGCTAAAGCCGCTTATTTGCAGTTGCCGATGCGGCGCGCCCTAAGCGTCTGCACAAAGGCGGAAACGCCGTCCATGGCAGGCTGGAACGCCCCCTTCATCGTCATCTCGTAACCCGCGGCATGGCTGGAACCGCTGGCTTCACCCACCAGGGTACGGCCCTCGGACACGCAGCGGAAACGGTACGACACCTTGCTGCCGCGCTGCTGCAAATCACTGAGTTTGCACTCGCCGCCCTCGGGCACATAGGCCTTGCCGCTTCTGACGTCTTCCGCCTTGAGGCAATTGCGGAACTGCATGGCGGGCATCTGCATCGGCATGCCCGGCAGGCTCATGCGCATTTCCACCTCATACAGACCCGGCGCGGGTTCACTGGCCGCAGCCATACCCACGCCGCCCATCGCAAGCACGGCTACACACACTGCACATCGCATCATGGCTCCTCCTCTGACTGACAGATCGCGCCAGTGTAGCAGTTGAATCGCCCGGCGACCCCGCCCGCTCCGGACCGGCGCGCGTCAGCGAAACGCCCAGGCCGCAAACGGTTCCACGTCCTCGCGGTTGGCCACCACCAGTTGCCAGGCTTGCGGGTTCATCGTATGGCCCGCAGTGGTATCCACCCCCAGCCGCTGCAACACATAACCCAGCAGCGCCCGGCGTACAGTCAACTCGATCACCTCGCCGCTGGCGCCATAATCGAACAGCAGGCTGGCGCGGCGGTCGGCGTCCAGGCCCGGATGCGGCACCAGTTCCAGTCGCACCCACTCCACCCACTCCTCGTCGTATTCCTCGGCCGACTCGGCAGGCGTATCCAGCAGACTTGCCTCGACAATGCGCGACAGCACGAAATCCCGGAACGCGCCGTTTGCCTCGCAATACGCCCGCACATGCCAGCGCAGCCCGGTATCGACCAGCGTATGGGGCTCCAGCACCCGCGCCTCGGTCGAGCTGCCGGTCATCGAGTGATACACCACGCGCACCTGCCGCCGGCCGAACATGGCGCGGGTGATCTGCGCCAGAACGGTGCGGCCGGGCAGACGCACAGGCAGCGGCAGGCTGGCAGTGGACAGGCCGTAAATGCGCGTATCGCCGAACGGCCCGTTGGCCACCGCCAGATTGGCCGCAATGGCCGGCAAGGCCGCAGCAGGCGTCAAGTCTGCGAACACCGGCGCAAAACCCGGCATGGGCACAAAACCGAACACCGCATGGTTATAGCCCAGATTGCCGGGCGCCAGATCGCCATACAGTTTCAGATCCTTGGTCGCGGCCGGGTCCGACAGCCCGAACGCGCGCGCCACATCGCCGCGCGTGACCACACCCGCATACCAGGCCATGCACTCGATGTACTGCAAGCGCTGGCGCGTCGCCCATTTCAGGTCGGCCAGCATTTTTTCTCGGGAAGACATCACACCTCCGCAACGGATGGCCCGAAGGCATTATAGAGACGTTGCGCGACGAGATAAGGTATTTTTTATTTAGGTGATATTTTTTATTGACACATGAAATTGTATTAACTACAGTTCACCTCATGCAGCCCCCCCTGCCCCACCCCCAGGAGATTCCCATGCCCAGCCCCGCCCAAACCGAAGACAAATCCAAGGCCCTCGCCGCCGCCCTCTCGCAAATCGAAAAACAGTTCGGCAAAGGCTCGGTCATGCGCCTGGGCGACCACGACGTCGCCCGCGACATCCAGGCCGTCTCCACCGGCTCGCTCGGCCTCGACATCGCCCTGGGCGTCGGCGGCCTGCCGCGCGGCCGCGTAATCGAAATCTACGGCCCGGAATCCTCCGGCAAAACCACGCTCACGCTCCAGGTCATTGCCGAAATGCAGAAAATCGGCGGCATCGCCGCCTTCATCGACGCCGAACACGCGCTCGACCCCAGCTACGCAAAAAAACTGGGCGTCGACGTCGACAATCTGCTGATCTCGCAGCCCGACACCGGCGAACAGGCGCTGGAAATCGCCGACATGCTGGTGCGCTCCGGCTCGGTCGACGTCGTGGTGATCGACTCGGTCGCCGCGTTGACGCCCAAGGCCGAAATCGAAGGCGAAATGGGCGATTCACACATGGGCCTGCAGGCCCGCCTGATGTCGCAAGCCCTGCGCAAACTCACCGCCAACATCAAACGCACCAACACCCTCGTCATCTTCATCAACCAGATCCGCATGAAAATCGGCGTCATGTTCGGCAACCCCGAAACCACCACCGGCGGCAACGCGCTCAAGTTCTACGCCAGCGTGCGCCTCGACATCCGCCGCGTCGGCGCGATCAAGAAAGGCGACGAAGTCATCGGCAACGAAACCAAGGTCAAAATCGTGAAAAACAAGGTTTCGCCCCCCTTCAAGGAAGCCTTCTTCGACATCCTCTACGGCCAGGGCATCTCGCGCGAAGGCGAAATCATCGAACTTGGCGTCGCCCACAAATTCATCGACAAATCCGGCGCCTGGTACGCCTACAACGGCGAAAAAATCGGCCAGGGCAAGGACAACGCGCGCGAATACCTGAAAGAACACCCCGAAATCGCCCGCGAAATCGAAGCCAGAATTCGCGCCGCCATCGGCGTCAACAACCCCACCGTCATGCCAAAAGAAGAAAATGAAGGCGAATTCGACGCCTGATCCGGCCAGCCTGCGCCAGCGCGCGCTCGGCTACCTGGCACGGCGCGAGCATAGCCGGCTCGACCTGGCGCGCAAGCTCGAACGCGCCGGCTTTACGCCCGACGCCATCGGGCCAGTTCTGGATGAATTCGAAACGAAAAACTGGCTATCGGACAAGCGCTTTGCCGAAAGCTGGGTGGCGGATCACCGTGCGCGCACCGGTTGCATCAAACTGGCCTACGACCTGCGCCAGCACGGCATCAGCGACACGCTCATCGAGACCATTCTGCGTGACAACCGTGATAGCGAACTAGAACGTGCGATTGCAGTGTGGAACAAGAAATTCGGGAGCACGCCCACCAACCCTGCCGAGAAAGCGAAACAAATCCGCTTCATGCTAAGCAGGGGGTTCACAAATGAAATCATTCAGCGATCGTTGAAGATGACGGAGTAAGCACGCGCACCTAAGCTGACCACAATGCTCTCCTTAAGGTATCCAGCCTTGCGCCCAATAACGCGGCGAAAGGCTATCGTGCTGTTCTAAATATGTAGCGGTGGCCTCCGGCCGGTTCAGAATTTCTGGCCACACTCCCCACAGCAAGCCCGCCATGGCCAATAGCATGACCAGCCGCACACCTGTGGTAACCAAGATGCCAGCCGGTCTTTCTCCTAGGGAATAATCCTTAAAATGCAGTCCCAATGCCCAACCGGCAAGAATCGCCAACCAGGTTTGCGTATAGGGAATCACGATCACACCATCAACCATTGACTGCACCCCTGCCCCCAGCAAGGCGATCAACAGTGCCAGACGCAAAGGATCAACCTCCCTCCAAAGCGGCTTTGCAAACGCCACGAGTCCATACAAAACCACACCCATGGCCACCAGCATTGCAGGAATACCCCTGTCAAGCGACACGCAGATTTAACCCCCTGACGACATCTGGAATTGACCCCCTGGGTTAATCAACTTTCCGACGTGATCGGGGTGGGGGCA
>JAIWOL010000076.1 GCA_020216925.1 Thiobacillus sp.
AAGGCGACCTGGACGAGCTGCTCGCGCAGGGCGACGGCGAGCGCCGGCCAGGCGCGCCGGCTGGCGACCCAGACGCCGTCCATGAGGCCGAATTCGTGCAGGCCCTCGGGCAGCGCGCTGGTCACCAGCACGGCCAGGTTGCCGTTGACGGCGCGGGTGTCGTCCTTGAGCTTGGTAAGCCAGCCGGCCTGCCAGTGCTTGGTGTTCTTGGTCTCCCAGACGATGCGGCCGCAGGACTGGCCCTGGCCGTTTTTCACTTCCTGGATGAGGTCGGCGCCGGCCACACCCTTGGGCACGGGGGCGATGTCGTCGTGCGGGAATTGCTGCGCGAGCGCAGCCTGGATGTCGAGTTCCAGCACCTCGCCCTGGAGTTCCTGGCTGCCCTGCTGGCTTTTGCGTTGCAGGTCGTCGATGACCTTTTTCATGTCCTCGATCTGCTTGTCGCGCTCGGCGAGCTTGAGGGATTGTTCCTGGCCAATGAGCGCGCGCAGGCGTTTTTCGTCCTCGGCGCGGGCACTGGCCAGGCGGCGTTCCAGTTCCAGGTCCATTTCCTGCTGTTTCTGCTTCAGTTCGGCGGCCTGGCGGGCCAGTTCCAGCTCGCGCCTCTGCGCTTCCTGGGCGCGGGCCTGCTGTTCGGCCAGTTGCCGTTGCAACTGCTCCAGCGCCAGGGCGCTTTGCTGGCGGGCGCGGGACTCGGCCTGGGCGATGAGTTCGCGGGCGCGGGCATCGGCCTCGGCGCGCAGGTTTTCCTCCACTTCCAGGCGGGTGCGTTCGATGGCCTGACGCTGGGCCTGTTCCAGCTCCAGCGCCCTCTGGCGCTGCGCCAGCTCGCGCGCCTCGGCCTCGCGCGCCCTGGCGCTTTGCTCGTCGAGGAGCGTCTGCATGGCGGCGAGCTGCTGGCCGAGCTGTGTCTGCGCCCGTGTTTCGGCCTCTTTGACCGCCGCCTCCAGGCGGGCGCGGTGGTCGGCGTCGAAGCGGGCATGGAGCTGCGCAGTCAGTGCATCGTTGAGGGGAAACCGGTGGCCGCATTGCGGGCAGGTGATGGCGATGTCGCTCATGGTTCAGTCCTCGATCTCGATTTGCCCCGCATCGAGGGGCAGGGAATAACGGCTGGCGCCGCGCGGGCCGGTTCTGCGGATCGCATAACGCGCCGACGCAAACTTGCCCAGCGTTTTTTGCAGTACCCGGTTGATGCGGCTTTTCTGCGGCTCGAAATAGTCGCCGAGCAGTTTCGGGTCGGCGAGGCGCCAATTCAGCGCTTCTTCAAGCCGCTCGTATTCGCCCGATGCAGGCTTCATGACCTGGCGCGCCACAGCAAGAAACGTGGACACGGCCTTGGCACCGGTCCAGTCGATTTCACCGCCCTCCGCCCTCGTCTGGCGTGCAAACCAGAGCAATACGGCGAATTCGGTCTGGCCAAGGTCGAGCCGCTCGCCATCCGCGCGGGCCATGCACCGGCCTACATCGAGCCACAGCCGCGGCGCCTGCATGGCCCGGCCCGCCGCCGCAACGGCCTCGCTGAAACCGGCTTTGCCTTCCAGCAAGCGTTCCGGCAAACCTTCGCGCAGACGCACGAAGGGAATGTCGCCCAGCCAGACCCGAGCCTGGCTGCAATCGAGCGCGTCCTGCCCGCGGTCGAGGGAAGTGATGACGCGCGTTTGCGGCGTGGGATAGTAGAACTCGGGATGGGATTCGAACGGTGCCGAGACCAGCACGTGGGACAGACGGTCTTGCGCCCGTCCGTACAAGCTCATCGCATAGCCCAGATAAAAACCCATGGTCTTGCGCCCGCCGGCGATGGAAGCGTGCACTTCCGTTCCCGGCTCTTGCGTGAGGCGCCGCACCGTGTCGGCGATGAAATCGGCGGCGCTGCGGTTGTCGGCATCGTCGCGGATGTCATCGAGCGGCGTCCCGTCCTGGCGCCGGATGACGTGGACATGGCTTTCATCGAAGCTGATTTCTGGCAAGCCATAATCTGCGCGCAACCGATGAAACCATCCAGGTTCGCGCGACAACAACTTGAGACGGGCGTTCTCCGCGCCACGTTGGGTGGTCAACAGGTATATCTCGTCAGCCATCCAGGCAGGCGTGGCTTGCACGGACAGCGCGTAGACCGTCTCGGTGACGATTTGCGGACTCAATCCGGTGACGCAGATCAGGATATTTCGGTTCATGGGGCTGGCTTCGTTTCAATCCGGAGTCTCTGCCGAACGCGCGCAACGCGGAGCCACACCGCCAGACGGCGGCCCGCAATCGCGGCGCTCCCGTCTGGCAAGCGCGATAAAACGCTTTCGCGTTGAAATTCCTGCGGCTTCGCAAGAGAAAACGGGTGTTCAACAGGGGGGTCAAGGTTCAAACCAGGCACAGTGTAGCGGCCTGACAGCCCGCCAAGGGTGTGCGCAAGCTTGCGGGCAGGATGGCCGGGCCTTCGCAAACGCGCGTAGATCGACTGTTGCCTGGCCCGGCTCAGCCAGCGTCTGCCGCGCTGCCCGAAGCCAGCTTGAACAAGGCCAGCGCTTTTTGGCGCTGCACGGCATGATCGACAACTGGCGCGGGGTAATCGCGGCCGATCACCACACCCAGTTTTGCCTGTTCGGCGGCCGGCAAGCGCCAGGGGGCGTGAATGAATTTGTCGGGCAGGCCAGCCAGTTCCGGCACATAGCGGCGGATGAACTTGCCCTGCGGATCGAATTTTTCCGACTGGGTAACCGGGTTGAAGATGCGGAACCACGGCTGGGCATCGCAGCCGACCGACGCCGCCCATTGCCAGCCGCCGCTGTTGGCGGCGAGATCGAAGTCGATGAGCGTGTCGGCGAAATATTTTTCGCCCAGGCGCCAGTCGACCAGCAGATCCTTGGTGAGAAAAGACGCCGTCACCATGCGCAGACGGTTGTGCATGTAGCCGGTCTGGTTCAGTTGCCGCATCGCTGCGTCGACCAGCGGATAGCCGGTGCGGGCTTCGCGCCAGGCGGCGAAATGCCCCGGCGGGTTGGGCCAGGGCAGCGCGTCGAACTGCGGTTTGAAGGCGCGTCCCGCCGCCAGATCCGGGCGATGCCACAGGATCTGGTGGTAGAAATCGCGCCAGATGAGCTCGGACAGCCAGGTTTCCGCACCGAGCCCGCCGATGCCACAGGCCGTGGCCGCGAGCTGGCGCACCGACACGGTACCGAAACGCAAATGTACGGACAGGTAGGACGGCCCTTTGACCGCAGGAAAATCACGCGCCTCCTTGTACTGCCCGATGCGGTTGAGAAAGTTCTCGAACAGGCGCGCTCCGCCCGACATGCCGACAGGCAGCTTGAGTTCGGCAAGATTCGTCTTTGCGAACCCCATCGCCGCAAGCGTCGGGATCGAATTCGATTCGGCGGCAAGGCGGTCGGCGTAACGCTCGACGGGGTAGGCCGTCAGGTAGAAAGGCGCCAGTTTCTTCAGCCAGGCATTTTTGTAGGGCGTAAAGACAGAAAAGGGCGTGCCGGCAGCAGTGAGCACTTCCTCGCGTTCAAAAATCGTGCAATCCTTGTCATGATGGAAGGCGATGCCAGCGCGGCTCAGGGCGGTTTCCACCGCGGCATCGCGGGCGAGGGCGGCCGGGTCGTCGTCGTGGTTGCAATACACCGCTTCAGCCCCCAGATCGATTGCCAAGCGGGGGATCGCCGCGCGCGCGTGGTCGTGCAGCACCATCAGGCCGCCGCCGCGTGCCTGCAGGGCCTGTTGCAATTCGCTGACGCTGGCGTGGATGAATTCGACGCGCCGGTCAGCCGGGCCCGGCAACGCATCGAGGATTTCGCGGTCGAACACGAACGCGCACACAACCTGTCGTGCGGATTTGAGCGCGCGGTAGAGCGCGGCATGGTCAAAATCGCGCAGGTCGCGGCGAAACCAGACCAGTGCGCGGGAATATTCAGGCATGGAGAATGCTTGCCGTTATAGTAGATACGAGTCGGAGATTACAATGAGGGCGTGCATATGGATACCGTGAATCTCACCCACCATTTCCTCATCGCCATGCCGGGCATGGTCGATCCCAATTTCAACGGCACGTTGACGTACATCTGCGACCACAGCGAGCAGGGCGCGCTGGGGGTGGTGGTCAACCGGCCTATCGATCTCGACCTCTCCACACTGTTCGAGCAAATCGGCCTGGCGCTGCCGGAGCGCCTGCAACGCAAAACCGTTTACTTTGGCGGCCCGGTGCAGACCGAGCGCGGCTTCGTGCTGCATACGCCGCCGCAAACCTTCAGTTCCACGCTTACCGTCAACAACGCGGTCAGTCTCACCACCTCCAAGGACGTGCTCGAAGCCGTGAGCCAGGGCGCGGGGCCGGACAAATTCATGGTGTCGCTGGGCTACGCCGGCTGGTCGCCGGGCCAGCTGGAGGACGAACTGAAGCAGAACGCCTGGCTGTCGGTGGCCGCCGATCCGCAGGTGATCTTCGATCTGGCACCGGAAGAACGCCTGCCTGCGGCGATGAAGCTGCTCGGCATCGATTTCGCGAGCCTCTCCGAAGAAGTCGGCCACGCGTGACGCTGGCGGGCAGCCACGGCGCGGTACTCGCCTTCGACCTCGGCTTGAAGCGCACCGGCGTCGCTTCCGGCGAGCTCGCCCTCGGCATCGCCCACCCCCTCACCGTCATTCAGGCCGACTCTACCGGCGCCCGGCTCACGGCCATCGACAAACTGGTGGCCGAATGGCATCCCGTCCTGCTGGTTCTGGGTCTGCCCACCCACGCCGACGGCGGGGAGCACGAAATGACCCGGGTAGCCAGAAACTTCGCCCGCAAACTAGAATCGCGTTATGCGCTGCCGGTATTTCTGGTGGACGAGCGTCACACCAGTACGGCAGCCGAATCCGCCCTGCGCGCCCAGGGCGTCCACGGCAAAAGGAACAAGGCGCATCTCGACGCCGTGGCTGCGCAACTCATCCTGCAGGGATTTTTCGATGACCGCCTCGTTGCCTGACGCCGCTTCGCTGATCGACGCGCTCGCCACCGCCATCGCCCCGGGGTTCGACCCGGATACGCGCATCGTCGGCATCCATACCGGCGGCGTATGGGTGGCCGAGCGTCTGCACGCGCTGCTGCGCTCGCCGCACCCCATCGGCCAGCTCGATATTTCTTTTTACCGCGACGATTTTTCCCGCATCGGCCTGCATCCCCAGGTCAAGCCCTCCAACCTGCCTTACGACCTTGAGAACCGCCCCCTGCTGCTGGTCGACGATGTGCTGCACACCGGCCGCACCATCCGCGCGGCGATGAATGAACTCTTCGATTACGGCCGGCCGGCCTCGATCCGGCTTGCGGTGCTGGTTGACCGCGGCGGGCGCGAACTCCCCATCCGTCCAGACTTTGCCGGCCTCGTGCTTGACGTGCCGGCGCACCAGAACATCAATTTGTCCCGCCTCGACGACGGGCACCTCACCCTCTCCATTGCATGAACCTTCAGCTCACGGCCGACGGCAGGCTGCGCCACCTGCTCACGCTCGACGGCCTGCCGCGCGCGATTCTTACGCAGATCCTCGACACCGCCGAGTCCTTCATGGACGTGGGCGAACGCGAGGTAAAAAAAGTCCCGCTCCTGCGCGGCAAGTCGATCTTCAATCTCTTTTTCGAGCCGTCGACGCGCACCCGCACCACTTTCGAAATCGCCGCCAAGCGCCTGAGTGCCGACGTGGTGAACCTGAATATCGCCACGTCCAGCCAGACCAAGGGCGAGGCCATCCTCGACACCGTGGACAACCTTGCCGCAATGCACGCCGACATGTTCATCGTGCGGCATTCGCAATCGGGTGCGGCGCATTTCATCGCGCGCAACGTTGCGCCCCACATTTCGGTAGTGAATGCGGGTGACGGCCGGCACGCGCATCCCACGCAGGGCCTCTTGGACATGTTCACCATCCGCCGTTACAAGGGCGCGTTCCACAACCTCACCGTGGCGGTCGTGGGCGACGTGCTGCATTCGCGCGTCGCGCGTTCGCAGATCCATGCGTTGACCACGCTGGGCGTGCCCGAAGTGCGCGTTATCGGCCCGAAAACCCTGCTGCCGGCCGGCGTCGAACAAATGGGCGTCCAGGTCTTCCACAACATGGAAGACGGCCTCAGGGACTGCGACGTGGTCATCATGCTGCGTCTACAAAACGAACGCATGAAGGGCGCGCTGCTGCCTTCTGCGCAGGAATACTTCAAGTTCTTTGGTTTGACGCCGGGGAAACTCGCGCTCGCCAAACCGGATGCGATCGTGATGCACCCGGGCCCGATGAATCGCGGCGTCGAAATCGATTCCGAAGTGGCCGACGGCCCGCAGTCGGTGATCCTGCCGCAAGTCACCTACGGCATTGCGGTGCGCATGGCGGTGATGGCCATGCTGGCGGGAGGAAACGGCTGATGAAGATTCATATCAGACATGGGCGCGTCGTCGATCCATGCAACCAGCACGACGGCCTCGCCGATGTCTTTGTCGCCGCCGGCAAAATCGTCGCCGTGGGCGCCGCGCCCGCGGATTTTCACGCCAACCGCGTCATCGACGCCACCGGCCTCGTCGTCTGCCCCGGCCTCGTCGATCTTTCGGTGCGCCTGCGCGAGCCGGGTTTCGAATACAAGGCCACGCTCGAATCGGAAATGCTCGCGGCGGCGGCGGGTGGCGTAACTTCGCTTGCCTGCCCGCCTGACACCGACCCGCCGCTCGACGAGCCCGGGCTTGTCGAAATGCTGAAATTCCGGGCAAAAAACCTGCCCGGCCCGCGCGTCTATCCCATCGGCGCACTGACGCAAAAACTCGACGGCAAACTGCTCACCGAAATGGCCGAACTGCGTGAAGCCGGCTGTGTCGCCTTCACCCAGGCCGACGCGCCCCTGACCGACACCCAGGTGCTGCTGCGCGCAATGGAATACGCCGCCACCTTCGGTTTCTCGCTGTGGCTGCGACCGCAGGACGTTTTTCTTGCCCGCGGCGGAATCGCGCATGACGGTGCAATTGCCTCGCGTCTGGGCTTGCCCGGCATCCCCGCCCTGGCCGAAACAGTCGCGCTTGCCACGATTCTGCAACTGGCGCGCGCCACCGGCGCGCGCGTGCATCTGACGCGGCTGTCCACGCGCGACGGCATAGCGATGGTGCGCGCAGCCAAGGCGCAGGGACTGGCCGTGACATGCGACGTAGCCACACCGCACGTGCATTTGTGCGAAAACGACCTGATCGGTTTCGATTCGCACCTGCACCTGACGCCACCTTTACGCGAACTGCGCGACCGCGATGCCATTCGCGAGGCCCTGCGCGACGGTTCGATCGATGCGCTGTGCTCCGATCACACGCCAGTGGACGAGGATGAAAAACAGGTGCCTTTCGGCGAATCGTCCCCTGGCGCATCGGGCGTCGAACTGCTGCTGCCGCTGACGCTGAAATGGGCGCGCGAAATGGGCGCGCCGCTGACAAAGGCCATCGATCTTGTCTCATGGAAGCCCGCACAGATTCTTGGCGTGTCCAGCGGCACCCTGTCGGTGGGCAGTTGCGCCGATATCTGCGTGTTCGACGAAACCGCGGAGTGGGTCGTCACGTCGCGCACGCTGGCGAGCCAGGGCAAGAACACGCCCTTTCTCGATCAGCCCATGCAGGGCCGCGTGCGCTACACCCTCATCGACGGACATCTCGATTTCGAAGCGCACTGACACCATGCGCCGCGCCGGCCATCGGACAGCCCTATTCCTGGTTGGCGCGGTTGCTGTAGCGGGGTTTGCGCCACTCGGCTGGTGGCCGCTGACCTGGCTGGCGCTGGTCGTGCTGTTCGTGTCGCTCGCGCGCGCAGACAGCCCACGGCAAGGTTTCGCACACGGAATGGCCTGGGGACTGGGATTTTTCGTCGCCGGGGTCAGCTGGGTATACGTGAGCCTGCATGTATACGGCGGCATGGCCGCGCCGCTGGCGGCACTGGCCACCCTGCTGTTCTGTGCGTTCCTCGCCCTCTTTCCCGCCGCAGCCGGCGCGATGGCCGCGCGCATTGCCGGGACCGGCGCGCGCGTGCTGCTGGCGCTGCCGCTTGCCTGGTCGACGATGGAATGGACGCGCGGCTGGATTTTCACCGGCTTTCCCTGGCTCGGGCTGGGCTACTCACAGATCCCGGACGGCCCGCTGGCGGGCTTCGCGCCGATAGTCGGCATTTACGGCGTGAACTCGCTTCTGGCCCTGTCTGCCGCGCTTGCAGCCTGGGCATGGATCACGCCGGGGACACCCGCCCGGCTGGGGGCGCTTGCCGCCATCGCATTGCTGGGCGCCGTGGGCCAGGGTCTGCACGCTCACGCCTGGACACACCCGGAAGGCGCGCCCTCGCGGGTGGCGCTGTTGCAGGGGAACGTGCCGCAAAACCTGAAATGGCGGCCGGAAGCCACCGCCGAGACCCTCGCGCTGTACGCCCGCCTGGCCCGGTCTTCGCCGGCAGATCTGATCGTGATGCCGGAAACCGCCTTGCCCATTTTCGAGGCAGATCTGCCCGACGCGTATCGCCATGGCTTGCAGCAGCTTGGCCGGCAAAACGGCGGCGACGTGCTCGTCGGCCTGCCCACCGGCCAGCTCGACGGCGCGTATTACAACAGCGTGATCAGCCTCGGCACTGCGCCCGGTCAGCGTTATCACAAGTCGCATCTGGTGCCGTTCGGCGAATACATCCCGCAGAAAGCCGTGTGGGGCTGGGTGCTGGATGTGCTGCACATTCCGCTATCGGATTTTGCCCGCGGCGCGCCCGATCAGGCCCCGCTGGCGGTAGGCGGCCAACGGGTGGCCATGAACATCTGTTACGAAGACGCATTCGGCGAAGAAATCATCCGCGCCCTGCCTGCGGCTACGCTGCTGGCAAACGTCAGCAACCTCGCCTGGTTCGGCGATTCGCTCGCGCCCTGGCAGCATGCCCAGATGTCCCAGGCACGCGCGCTGGAAACCGGCCGCATGATGCTGCGCGCGACCAACACCGGGCTCACCGCCATCATCGACACCCGGGGGCGGGTAGTGGCGGCGCTGCCTTTGTTCGAGACCGGGGCACTGCAGGGAAACGTGCAGGGCTACGCCGGCGCGACGCCTTACGTGCGCTGGGGCAACACGCCGGTGCTGCTCGTCTGGGGCGGGGCCGCCCTCATGCTGGTCTGGCGCCGGTTGCGGCGCACGGGCCAGCCGGATGCGCGCACGCGCTGAAACGGCATCAGGCAGCGGCCCGGACGCGGGTCGCGTTGCGCCCGCTGCGCTTGGCTTCGAGCAGCGCGGCGTCCGCACGGGCCAGCGCCTCGTTGTCCTGCTTGTCGTTGCGGCTGTACTCCGACAGGCCGCCGCTCCACGATAGTTTCTGCGTGACCCCCGGAATCAGTTCGACACTTTCCGGCATGTTGGCGCGCAGACGGTCTGCGAGTTCCTGTGCTCGTTCCAGCGGTGTGTAAGGGAAGAGCACGCAAAATTCATCGCCGCCGAGACGGGCGATGAAATCGCTGTTGCGCAGGGCTTTCTTCAAGGACTCGCCGAACTTGATGATGAGCTGGTCGCCCGCTTCGTGGCCGAAGGTGTCGTTCACCTGTTTGAAGTTGTCGATGTCGAGGATGAGCAGACTGTGCGACCAGCCATCCTTGAGGCTGGCAAACAGCTCTTTCTGTTTTTCGTCAAAACTGCGGCGGTTGTTGACCTGCGACAGATGATCGACCCGGGCCTGCGTGGTCGCCTCCTTTTGACGGCCCAGCATCACACGGCCGAGCTTCAGCATGGTGTCGAGCGGCGACCGGAATTCGGCCAGATTTACCGGATAGTCGTTGCGCAGGCGCTGCTGGCGCAAGTCGTTGGTAAGTTTCACCATCGTGCGCAGGTTATCGTTGACCCGGTTTTTGACAGTCAGCACGATGCCCATCACCAGGACGGCCATGACCAGGCTGATCACCAGCCAGCCCAGCACATAGGGCGCAATATGCTCGATGGCCCGCGCTTCGTCACGCCACACGGCAATCGTCCAGGGCGTGCCGGTGAGCGCGATCCAGTCTGGC
>JAIWOL010000145.1 GCA_020216925.1 Thiobacillus sp.
GCGTTGCGCTTTTTTATGGCCTGGTTGCCCCGGCGCATCAGCACGCTGACCTTGCCATTGCCTTCACTCTGCTGCAGTTCGGCATAGGCTGCCGCGTCTGGAAGCGGCAAGGTGTCGAACAGGGTCTGCAACTGGGGCAGGCTTTGTTCGACGATCACGAAACCCAGGCGCCGTCCCGCCTCGTCCGACACGGCATGGGAAACGGACAGGCTGAAGGTGGCGGCAGCCCCCGATCCGCCCTGCCCGGCGCTGGCGATCAAACGGCGCGTATCGACGGGCAGAAAGCCCGGCAACAGCTGACGCTGGCCGTCCGTCACGAACAGCACGGTCGCCTCCTGGTTCAGCGCGTGCAGGTTGCCGGCCTGAGCCTGGCAAATCTCGGCAGACACTGTGGAAAAACAGGCCAGGGTTTGCGGATGCGCCGCAATCCTTGCCGCATTTTTTTGCATGGCGTCCGCCAGAAACTCGATCTGCGCGGCCATCACCGGCTTGTCGAGCTCCTCGGCCGCGTTCTGCGGCTGAGGGCGCGTCTGATAGACCGCCAGCGTCACGAAACCGGCCAGCAGCGTCAGGGCTGCGACCAGAATCAGGCCAAACCGTGAAATCGAGGTGGGGGGCATGTCGAACGCGCCGGTTGGCGCAAATCCTTTATTTCTGTTCTCCGCATTCGCGACTGGTGAAAGCCGACCGCGCCGTTTTCACAAAAAACAGCAAAATCCGTGCCCCGCCCCCATCAAACCGGGTGTGCGGGCAATCCGTCACCTGTGTGTAAAAAAAAACCGACACTATTGGCGGCCTGTGCTGCCGAAGCCGCCCGCCCCCCGTTCGCTGGATTCGAATTCATCCACCACATTGAAACTCGCCTGCACCACCGGCACGATGACCAGTTGCGCAAGCCGCTCCATCGGCGCGAGTTCAAAGACTGACTGGCCTCGATTCCACGCCGAAACCATGAGCTGGCCCTGATAATCCGAATCGATCAGCCCCACCAGGTTGCCCAGTACGATGCCGTGTTTGTGCCCCAGCCCGGAACGCGGCAGGATCAGCGCCGCATAGCCGGGGTCGGCCAGATGGATCGCCAGCCCGGTGGGGATCAAGTGCGTTGCCCCGGGTTGCAGCTGAATCGGCGCGTCGATGCAGGCGCGCAGATCCAGCCCGGCCGAGCCCGGCGTGGCGTAGGCAGGCAGTGCATCCCGCAGACGGGCATCGAGAATCTTCACATCCATCTTCATATTCGTCGGACTTTCGTCAGTTGAGGTGGGCAGCGATGTGGCGAATGATCGCCCGTGCCTGGACTGTCTTGTCGGCGCGCGGCAGGGGATGCCGTCCGGCCGCGTCGAGCAGCACCAGCTCGGCCGAATCCCGGCCGAACGTGTCCTGGGCCAGGTTGGCCACCAGCAAGGGCACGTTCTTGCGCTGGCGCTTGGCTTCGGCATGGGCGATCAGATTCTCGGTTTCGGCCGCGAAACCCACGCAAAACGGCGCGTCGGCACGCGCCGCCACTTCGGCCAGGATATCCGGCGTCGGCGTCAGCTCGAGCCGCAGGCCCGATGCGTCTTTTTTGAGTTTTTGCCGGGCTGCCGTCTCGACGCGGTAATCGGCAACCGCCGCCACGGCGATGAATACGTCCGCAGGCAATTCGGCCAGCACGGCGGCCCGCATCTGCGCCGCCGTTTCCACGTCGACCCGGCGCACGCCGGCAGGCACGGCAAGGCAGGTCGGCCCGGAGACGAGGCAGACTGCCGCGCCAGCCTCACGCGCGGCAGATGCCACCGCGTAACCCATCTTGCCCGAACTGCGATTGGTGAGCCCCCGCACCGGGTCGATGGGTTCGAAAGTCGGCCCCGCGGTGACGACTACACGCCTGCCCGCGAGTTCGCCGTGCACATGCCCTGCCAGCAGTTCGGCCAGCAGTTCGGCCGGTTCCAGCATGCGGCCCGGCCCGGTCTCCCCGCAGGCCTGTTCGCCTGCCGCCGGTCCCAGTACGCGCACCCCGTCGGCGTGCAACTGCGCCAGATTGCGCTGCGTGGGTGCAGCAGACCACATGGCCTGGTTCATAGCCGGCGCCACATACAAGGGGACGCTGCGCGCAAGACACAGGGTGGAGAGCAGATCATCGGCGCGACCGTGCGCGAGCTTGGCGAGGAATTCGGCCGTGGCCGGCGCGACCAGGATCAGATCGGCTTCGCGCGAGGCACGGATATGTGCCATGCCGTCCCCATCGGCAGCCTCCCATATCGAAGTAAGCACAGGCTTACCCGAAAGACTTTGAAATGTCAGCGGCGTAACAAACCGCTTTGCAGCCTCGGTCATGCCCACGCGCACGTCGGCCCCCGCTTTCCTGAGCAGGCGACAGAGTTCCGCAGCCTTGTAGGCGGCGACGCCGCCCGTCACGCCGAGAAGAATGTTTTTGCCGCTGAGCGACACCGCTGCCATCCCGATGAGGCTTATAGAATGACAACATTCTACGGGAGGGGAGAAGATCGTGGCGATTCGTGACTGGCCGGAAGATGCGCGCCCGCGCGAGAAGCTGCTGCATCAGGGTGCGGCGGCACTCACCGACGCCGAGCTGGTGGCGGTCTTCCTGCGGACCGGCGTCACCGGCAAGAGCGCGGTGGACCTGGGGCGCGAACTCATCCAGCGCTTTGGCGGCCTCGGCAAACTATGTCGCGCCGACCGCAGGGCCGCCTGTGCCGCGCCCGGCATCGGCGCCGCCAAATACGCCCAGCTTGCCGCCGTGATGGAAATGGCGCGCCGCACCCTGGCCGAAGACATGCGTGCCGGTGACGCCCTGACCTCCCCCGACGCCGTGCGCGATTATCTGCGCCTGATCCTGCGCGACAAGGAATACGAGGTGTTCTGCTGCGTCTTTCTGGACGCCCAGCACCGCGTGCTCGCCACCGAAGAACTCTTTCGCGGCACGCTCACCCAGACCAGCGTCTACCCGCGCGAAATCGTCAAGCGCGCACTCGCGCACAATGCCGCTGCGCTGGTCATTGCCCACAACCACCCCAGCGGCGTCGCCGAACCCAGCCAGGCCGACCGCCAGCTGACACGCCATCTTGCCGAAGCGCTGGCGCTGGTGGATGTGCGCGTACTCGATCATTTCATCGTTGCAGGCCCGGTTGCGCTGTCTTTCCGGGAAGCCGGGCACCTCTGACTTGCCTTGTTCCGGCGGGCTATGGTATAAATCGCGGTTCTCGGGTTTCGGCCTTGCCGTGCCCTCCGTCATTTTCATGTTCCTGGAGCAGCGTCATGGCTCGCGTATGTGTCGTTACGGGCAAGAAGCCCATGGTGGGAAACAACGTTTCCCACGCCAACAACAAAACCAAGCGTCGTTTCCTTCCCAACCTGCAATACCGCCGGTTCTGGGTTGAAAGCGAAAACCGCTGGGTGCGTCTGCGTCTGTCCAACGCGGCGCTGCGCACCATCGACAAAAACGGCATCGACGCCGTGCTGGCCGATCTCCGCGCTCGCGGCGAAGGCGTATAAGGAGAACCGACATGGCAAAAGGCGGACGCGAAAAAATCAAGCTGGAGTCCACTGCGGGCACCGGCCACTTCTACACCACCACCAAGAATAAAAAAACGATGCCTGAGAAAATGGCGATCATGAAGTTCGATCCCAAGGCTCGCAAGCACGTCGAATACAAGGAAACCAAGCTGAAGTGATTCAGAGCCGTGCCCTGGTTGGACGTTGCACCCAATAAAAAACCCGCCTCTGGCGGGTTTTTTATTGGGTGCAACAAATCGAAGTCTTCGACGGGTTCAGGCGTAGCTGCGCAGACGAAGCGAGAAGTTTTGCAGCGAAGGAATGCCGCTTTCTTCCGCACGCTTGCACCAGGCCTGCAATTGCTCCAGCAGCTGTTCGCGGCTTGCCGTCGAGCGGCCCCACAGTGCAGCGAGTTCCTGCCGCATGCGATAAACCGTCTGCAAACGTTCGCTCTTGCCAAGCAGGCTCTCCAGTTCGGCCTTGTCAGCAGCGCCGAGTTCTGCCGGCTCCTTGTGCAGCCAGCGACGGAAACTGGCGAGATTCCAGTGCTGCGGCAGGGCGGTGCCGGCTTTCAACTTGGCGATTTCGGCTGCGGCGTCGGCCCCCACGCTCTTTACGAAACGGGCCATCACGTCGTAGCGATGGGTGATGATCGCCTGCAGGGTATCGACGTCGCACAGCGGCTTGGCCGGGCGCCATTTCACGGTTGGGGCCACCTTGCGGATAGTGGCCAGGCCGACATAGGACATCAGCTTGATGTAAAGCCAGCCAATGTCGAACTCGTACCATTTGTTCGACAGGCGGGCGCTGGTGCCGTAGGCGTGGTGGTTGTTGTGCAGTTCTTCGCCGCCGATGAGGATGCCCCAGGGCACGATGTTGGTCGAGGCGTCCTCGCAGGCAAAATTGCGGTATCCCCAGTAGTGGCCGACGCCGTTGATGATGCCCGCCGCCGTCACGGGAATCCATGCCATCTGCACCGCCCAAATGGTGAGGCCGATCGGCCCGAACAGGATCACGTTGACGATCAGCATGAGGCCCACGCCGAGCGCCGAGTGCTTCGAATAGAGATTGTGTTCGATCCAGTCGTCGGGCGTGCCGTGGCTGTATTTGGCGAGGGTTTCCGGGTTTTTCGCCTCGGCGCGGTATAGCTCCGCGCCTTCCCAGAAGACCTTTTTCAGACCCCGCGTCTGCGGGCTGTGAGGATCTTCGGGGGTTTCGCACTTGGCGTGATGCTTGCGGTGGATGGCCACCCATTCGCGGGTGACCATGCCGGTCGTCATCCACAGCCAGAAACGGAAAAAATGGCTGACGATGGGATGCAGGTCGAGTGCGCGGTGCGCCTGCGCGCGGTGCAGATAGATCGTAACGGCGGCAATGGTGATGTGGGTCAGGCCCAGCGCCACCAGCACATAGCCCCACCAAGGCAGATCGATCAAGCCAAGTTGCATGGAAACTTCCTATAAAAAAGACAAGCTAGTCCGTTAATATACGGATGAGAACCATAAAAATCAAGAATTTTCATTGGCGCCGGCCGGGGCGGATACAGCCATGTGCACCACACGCTGCGGGAAGGGAATCACGATTTTTGCTGCCTTGAAGCGCCGCCAGATCGCCCAGTTGATGTCCGAACGCAGGTTGTTCTGCCCTGCTTCCGCGTCGCGTATCCATACCGCAAGTTCCAGGTTGATGCCACTGTCGGCAAATTCCTTGAGAAACACACGCGGTTTGCAGCAGGATTCGTCCAGGATGACGCGCGGTTGCGCATGCGCGGCCTCCAGCATCAGGGTTTCGGCCAGTTCCAGGTCAGTGTCGTAGTCCACCTGGATCGGTATCGCAACGCGAACGTTCGGCGCCGACAGCGAGTGGTTCACCACGGTCTGGCTGATCAGCATTTCATTGGGCACGATGCTTTCGGTGCCATCCAGCGCTCTCAACAGGGTGTAACGGGTGTTGATCTGGCTGACTTCGCCGTATTTGTTATCAACCGTGACCAGGTCGCCGATTCGCACTGAACGGTCGAGCAGGATGATGAAGCCGGAAATGTAATTGCTGGCCACTTTTTGCAGGCCAAAGCCGATGCCCACCCCCAGTGCGCCGCCGAACACCGACAGCACGGTGAGATCGATCCCCACCGCCGGCAGGGCCACCAACACTGCCAGGATCAGGAATATCGTCCGTGCCGCCTTCGACAGCGCCATGCGCAGCGACAGATTCATCTGCGTAAGCCCCATCAGGCGGTTCTCGGTCAGGCGCGACAGCGCGAGCGCCGCGACCACCGCGATGCTGACCACCGCCGCCGCCTGGAACAGCAGCCACAGGGAGAAACGATGATTGCCCGATTCGAACGACAAAGCTTCCATCGCCGCGTGTATGCGCGGCAACAGCCCCGTGATGTGCAGCGCAAACGCCCCCCATATCAACCACGCTGCCCTGCGCTCCCAGGCCCTGAGCGAATCGCGCGGTTCGAAGATGTAGCGCAGGGCATGGATCACCAGCCTCACGGCCACCAGCGACAGCAGGAGCGGTACCGCCAGATTCAGCAGATGTACCTTTTCCTGCAGCCAGATATCGACTATCCCTCGGCCAGCCAGCACCGCCAGCAGCATGACGAGCGGAAAGCCCACGCGCCGCAGCCCTTCCCACCCCGCCGACCATCTGGCATCGGAGGAAGTGAGACGCGGCCTCAGCCAGCGCATCACCGCCCATGCCAGCAGTGCCGCGGCGAGCAGCACCCCGACCTGCCACACCAGATCGACGTCGCGGCTATCGTCGATCAGCCGCGTGATGAGGTTGTCGAAAGGAACCGGCTTGGCCACGGATTCAGAAGCTGTGGGTGAACTGGGCGGAGAGGATGTCGACGGAGCCGTCGTAAGTGCCACGCAGCCTCACGCCACTTCTGAGTTCGTCCAGCGAGGCATCCTTGACGAAAAGATGCGCATAGCCGATATCAATCAAGCTCTTGGGCGACAGGCGATACTGCAAGCCAAACGCCACCCAGGTGCGGTCCTCGTCGGGAATACGGGCTGTGCGAAAGGCGTCGGAAACGGGTGTCTGGTCGAACGCGATCCCGCCCCGCAGGGTCATGCTTGCGTTGAGGCGATAGTTCACTCCCAGCGAGAACCTCAGGCTGTCGTCCCATTTTTCATCGACCTGACTCAGGGTAATGTTGTTGGGACGGCGGATGCGCAGTTCCTCAAAATCGCTCCAGCCCGTCCAGGTCACGTCGGCCAGAATGTCCCATCTATCATTCACACGGTGGCTCACTGACAAGGCCAGCGAATCCGGTAAGGTCACATCGGCATAAACCGTCGGGAATATCACTGCGCCGTTCTGGCGAAAATCCCCTTCCAGCGCATGGTCGATTTCAGAACGGTACGCAAGACCCACGCGCGTGCCTGCCTGTACCGTCCAGAGCACGCCAAGATTGAATCCCCATCCGTAGTCGTCCCCCTTGACCCGCCCCACCGGCACGGGTGCGCCTGCGCCCGTTGCATTGGACAGGGTGGCTTCCACATATTGCAGACTCAGCCCTGCGCCCAGAGACAGGCGCTCGTTTGCACGCCAGGCAATCGAAGGATTGATGTTGATCGTCTTCAATTCGGATTCGATCGCGTGAATGCGTCCCTTCCAGGATGTGTCGTATTCGGTCTTGAGTCCGAAAGGCGCAAACATGCCGATCCCCAGATGCACATCCGGCGTGAGACGGAAAGCGAAATAGCCATTGGGCACGAAAGCCAGCCCACCCGCATCCCCGCCATTCCCGCCTCCAATGGATGGCGACACCGTCCCATCGAACTCCGCGTTCGGCGCAATCAAATGCCCCGCCACCACCACCTGCCGGTCTGGCAGCAGGGTCATCCCTGCCGGGTTGAAGAAGATCGTGCTGGCGTCCTGCGCACTCGCGGCCTGGCCGGCATAGGCGTTGCCCAGCCCGCTGGCATTCTGTTCGATCAGTGCAAAACCGGCGGCGTGCACAGTGCCGGCGACACTGCCGAGCGCCAGGGCGACGACGAGACGAAGACGGTACGGCATGGATGTTCTCCCTTGAGATGAAATATTGGCATCAGCTGCGCGCAAAATCGGCATACATCGCCTCGACCGCCGCGCGATAACGGTCGAGGACCTGGTTACGTTTGACTTTCAGTGTCGGCGTCAGCAGGCCGTTGTCCACGGTCCAGGGCTTGAGCTCGGGATGCAGGCGGCGAATCTGCGCGTAGCCGGGAAAATGCTTCAGGTGCTCGGCCACCCGGCGAGTCAGCGCCTTGACGACCTTGGGGTCGTTGAGCGCCGCCGGATGGGCCGGGTCGACATTGAGGCTGGCCGCAAAGGTCTGCCAGTGCTCTTCGTTGAGCACGGTGAGGGCGGCCAGGTAAGGTTTGCCTTCGCCGATCACCATCACCTGCTCGAACAGCGGATCGAGCAGGATGGCCGACTCCATGTCGACCGGCGGCACCTTCTCGCCGTTGTTCAGCACGATGATGTCCTTGATGCGGCCGACGATCGCGTAATGCCCGCGCGCATCCACCCTGCACTTGTCGCCGGTGTGCAGCCAGCCGTCGGCGTCGATCATGGCGCGCGTGGCTTCCTCGTTTTTCCAGTAGCCACGCATCACGCACCTGCTGCGCGTGAGCAGTTCGTCGTTCTCGCCGATCTTCACTTCCACCCCGGGCAGCGGCTGGCCGATACTCGCCGGCACATTGGAATCCGGACGGTTCACGCACACCACGGGGCTCGTCTCGGTCAGCCCGTAACCCTGGATGATGGGCACTCCCAGACCGATGAACACGCGCGCGATCTCGGGTGAAAGCGCCGCTCCGCCGGAGATGGCCAGCTTGAGGCGCCCGCCCAGTTTCTCGGTGACGTTGTCAGCCACCAGTTTTTTCAGTAGCGGCCAGAGCAGCAATTCCGGATGCCAGCCGGCCACACCCTGCGCCCGCTCGAAGCGCCGCCAGCCGACACGCACGGCCAGATCGAACAGCGCGCGCGCGATGGGTTTCTTTTTTGCCAGGCCATCCTGAATGCGACCGTATACCCGTTCGTAAATACGCGGCACCGAGATCAGCACGGTTGGCCGGACAGCCTGCAAATCCTGCGCGAGCTGGGCGATAGACCGCGCGTAGGCGACTTCGCCGCCCAGCAGCATAGGCAGGTAGTAGCCGCCTGTGCGTTCCAGCGTGTGCGACAGCGGCAAAAAAGACAGGAAGACCTCGCGCGGGGCGAAACTTGCGCACTCCGATGCGAAATACGCATTCCAGAGCAGATTCGCATGGGTGAGCATCACGCCCTTGGGCCGGCCTGTCGTGCCCGAGGTATAGACGATGCTGGCGAGCAAGTCGGCGGCAAGATGCCGTTCCGGCACCGGCGTATCGGCGGCGGCTGCCAGCCAGTCCGCGGCCACGACAAAGCGCGGATTCCAGTCGGCCAACTGGTTCTCCGGTGCTTCCAGGCTGACGATGCGCTGGAGCTGCTGCGCCGAACCGGCAATCTCGGCCAGTTTCTTGTGCTGGAATTTCCCTTCGACCAAAAGCAGCCTGGCATCGGCGTGATCGAGGATGTAGGCAGCGTTGTCGGGCCGGTCGTCGAGGTAGAGCGGCACGGTCACCAGGCCGAGCGAGAGCGCCGCCTGGTCGAAGATCACCCACTCGACGCAGTTTCTCAGCATCAGCGCGACCCGGTCGCCCGGGGCGAGTCCCTCCTTCACCAGCGCGCGCCGCCAGCGTTCGACCTCTTCGGCCACCTGCGCCCAGGTGAAACTCGTCCATGCCTCGCCCGCGTCATCGTACTGGCGATAGGCCACCGCGTCGGGCGACGCCGCCACGCGCGCGCGGAAAAGGCCGTACAGCGTGCCGAGCGTATCGGGATGGAAAGTGCCTGCGCTCATGTTGCCTCCGTCGGGAAACCGGAACAAAACGCCGCATTCATAGCCGCAAAGCCCATGAGGGTCAAGCCGCCCGCCGCGTCAGCACGGCAGCGAAGAAGCCGTCCGTGCCATGCGTCGCCGGCGACAGTTTCAGCGTGTCTCCCCCCTCCAGCGCAATGCGATGCTGCGCCAGCAGGCCGCTCGCAGGCTCGAGCTCGAACCCCCCTTCGGCCAGGAAAGCTTCGACGACGGCCTCGTTCTCTTCGCTGAGCAGACTGCAGGTGGCGTACACCAGGCGCCCGCCAGGCTTGAGCAATTTTGCCGCAGCTCGCAGAATGGCGGCCTGTTTGACGGCGAGCTCGGCGACGCTCTGCGGCGACTGGCGGAATTTCAGATCGGGGTTGCGGCGCAGGGTGCCAAGTCCCGAGCAGGGCGCATCGACCAATACGCGGTCGAGTTTGCCGGCGAGCCGCTTCACCCGGGTGTCGCTTTCGGACGAGATCAACTGCGGCATGACGTTGGACAAGCCGGAACGCGCCAGGCGCGGCTTCAGGTTGGCAAGCCGCTTGTCTGCGACATCGAAGGCGTACAGCCGGCCGGTCGAGGCCATCATCGCGCCGATGGCGAGCGTTTTGCCGCCTGCGCCCG
>JAIWOL010000077.1 GCA_020216925.1 Thiobacillus sp.
CACAGAAATCGCAGACCATTTCACCGCGCCGCGCGCCCAGCAGCAAGGCCAGCAGCTGACTGCCTTCGTCCTGCACTTCGAGCGTGCCGTCGAGAAAAAGCGGATGCCGATTGATCGCGGGATGATCCTTGAATCGCAGGCCCCAGGGCGAAAGCGGCGTAGCGTCCGCCAGCAGGCCCTCGTCTTGCAGTTTTGCCCGCACGGTGTCGCGGTCCGACTTGAAGACGTTCACCCGGAGGTCCAGCGGCGCAGGCTGCTGTAGCGCACGCCCCAACGCCAGAATGTCTGCATCGGTGCGCGTAGCCTGTAATTTTTCGACCACCCAGTCCGGCAATTCAGCCGCCACGCCCAACGGCAGATCGTCCGTCTTGGCGTGGCGAATGTGCTGGATCAATTCGGGCTTGGCAAATTGCTCCAGCATGGCTCCGCTCATGCCGCGCACCTTGATGAGCCAGGCAACGATGAGGGTGCGCGGATTGGCTGCCGGCACCACCACGGAAAGATAGCGGTAGCGTCTCAGCACGCCGAACACAGCCTCGGCGACGAAAGCACGGTCGCGCGCACCGAGCTTGCGGTTGTCGCGAAAAAAAGCCGACAGCACCGCGTCGGCGGGACGTTTGAAATCGAGAACGAGATCGAGCGCCTGGGTGGCGGATTGCAGCAGGGGGTGCGTCAGTTCCATCAGGGACGCCGCGTGTTTGCGGGCCGGGGGTCAGGGTTGGCTGTTGCGGTTTTCGGAATTTTCGTCGTAGGGATAGCGCACATGGCCATAGCGAATGATCAGCACGGCGCAGGCCAGCAAAAGCATCGACCCGGCCACCGCCAGCATTCGCCAGACATCGAGGCTCTTCATGTCGAGCACCAGATAACGCGCCAGTGCGACGATGGCGATGTAGATCGGGAAACGCACCGGCAACTGTCCAGACTGGAAGTACACGCCCACCATGGCGAGGATTTCCAGGTACAGAAACAGCAGCAGCAGATCGGCCAGCGTCACCGTGCCAGCGTCGATCATGACCTTCACTTCGATCACGCCCGCCACCAGGGTGGCCAGTGTGATGACGACGAGGCCGATGGTTTCGAACACGCCCAGAATCTCCTGGGCGAGGCGCGGCAGCTTGCGATCCTTGGCAGGAATCATGGCGGAACTCCGATCAACAGGCCGCCATTCTAGCCCGTCTGCTTGTGCACCAGCCATTCGCGCCAGATCGCCACCGAGATGGCGAGCAGCACCGGGCCGAGAAAGAGACCGATGAGCCCGAAGGTATTCAGGCCGCCCAGCACGCCCAGAAACACCAGCAGGAAGGGAATCTGTGTTGGGCCGCTGATCACCAGCGGACGGATCAGGTTATCGACCCAGCTCACCACCAGCGCCCCCCACAGGAAAAGCCCCAGCGCAGCCTGCGTCTCGCCGTGCGCCAGCAGGTTGAGCGACAGCCCGATCCATACCACCGGCCCGACAAACGGAATCAGCGACACCAGCGCGGTGATCGCGCCCCAAAGCGCCGGCGCGGCTATACCGGCCACCCAGTACCCCAGCCCGGCGAGCACGCCCTGCGCCAGCGCGGTGAGCACGATGCCGAACACCACGGCACGCACCGTGACGCCCACGGCATGGATGTAACCGCGCGCGGAATCGCCCAGCCAGCGCGTCGCCACCCGCCGGAACTGCGTCAGCACACTGTCGCCATGCCGGTACAGAAAGAACAGGGCGAACACCGCGATGCCGAATTTGGCCGCGTTGCGACCGATGCCCCCGGCGATGGTCTTGAGCGTACTCGTGTCGGACAAGCCCAGCGCGGCGAGCTGCAGACGCACCCACTCCGGATCGCCCTGGATCTTGGCATATTGCGCCATCAGCCAGGTCCCGCCCGGCCATGCGCTGACGCCGGCGGGCAGCGCGGGCAAACCTTCCGCAGACAGACGACGCAGCAGCGCCGACGCGGTCGCCACGTCGGCCAGCAGGGTGAACATCACCCACAACAGGGGCAGCAGCAGCATCGCCGCCACGCCCAGCGTCATGAGGAAGGCCGCCAGATTCTCGCGTTCGGGCAACAGGCGGCGCAGCCGCTGATGCAACGGCCATGTGACATAGGCCAGAATCCCGGCCCACACCAGCGCGATGAGAAACGGCGACAGCACCCAGAAGGTCGCGCCAAAGATGAAGACAAGAAAGGCGAACGCGGCGATGCGGCGGGCCAGCGGCGAATCGATATCGGTCGGCATCAAAAACCTCGTCTGCCTGCTCCGCCGGCGCGCGCAGTCAGGACCGCTTGCGCGTCACCCACAGGCTGGCGAACATGAATGTAGCGATGATGAGGCCGACGATGCCGAGCGACAAGCCCACCGGAATCTTGTAGAGATCGGCCGCCAGCATCTTTGCGCCGACGAACACCAGTACCATCGCGAGGCCGTACTTGAGCAGATGGAAGCGCTCGGCCATGCCGGCCAGCATGAAATACATCGCGCGCAGGCCGAGGATGGCGAAGATGTTCGAAGTGAACACGATGAACGCGTCGGTGGTGATCGCGAAGATCGCCGGGATCGAATCGACCGCGAAAATGAGATCCGAAATCTCGATCATTACCAGCACCAGGAACAGCGGCGTGAACACGCGCACGCCGTTTTCCATCACCCAGAATTTCTCGCCGCGGTAATCCGGCGTCATCCGCAGGTGGCTTTTGATCCATTTGATCAGCTTGTTGTCGTTGAGGTCGGGTTCCACCTCCGCTGCCATCAGCATCTTCACGCCGGTGAACACGAGGAAGGCGCCGAACAGGTAGAGTATCCAGTGGAACTCCCGAACCAGCCATGCGCCCGCCAGAATCATGATCGCACGCATGACAATGGCGCCGATCACGCCGTAGATCAGCACCCGTCGCTGATACTCCGCTGGCACCGCGAAGTAACTGAAGATCATCAGGAAGACGAAGATATTGTCGACCGCCAGCGCCTTCTCGATGAGATAGCCAGTCAGGAATTCAAGCGATTTCGCCTCGGCAACAGCGGCGCCATATTCACCCTTCAGATGCCACCACAGCCCCAGGTTGAACAGCATGGCCAGGGCGAACCAGACGAACGACCATGCTGCCGCCTCACGGAAACCCACCTTGTGCGCCTTGTTGCCGCCGACCAGAAAAAGGTCGACGGCCAGCATGACCAGAATGAAGGCAACGAAGGCCGCCCACATCCAGGGTTCGCCGATGTGCAAGTTTGCTTCCACAAAGCAGGCAGCCGGTTCAGCCGTTGACCGCGCGCAGGGCGGCGATGCGCTCCTCCAGCGGCGGATGCGTCATGAAGAGGCGCTTCCACCCCTGCGGGCTGCCGCCGGCGATGCCGAAAGCCGCCATTTTCTCGGGCAGCGGGCCGCTGTGGGCCATCTGCAGGCGCTGCAGCGCGGCGATCATCGCGCCCTTGCCTGCGAGGCTGGCGCCGCCGCGGTCGGCGCGGAATTCGCGCTGGCGGGAGAACCACATCACGATCATGGAAGCGAGCACGCCAAGAATCAGCTCCGAGACGATCATGGTGACGAAAAACGCCGGGCCGTGACCGTTCTCGTTCTTGAATACCACCCGGTCGACGGTGTGGCCGATGACGCGGGAGAGGAACATGACGAAGGTGTTCACCACCCCCTGGATCAGCGCCAGCGTCACCATGTCGCCGTTGGCGACGTGGGCAATCTCGTGGCCGATCACCGCCTCGGCTTCCTGTTTCGTCATCGCATTCAAAAGGCCCGACGACACCGCCACGAGCGCGTTGTTCCTGCTGGCGCCAGTGGCGAAGGCGTTCACTTCGGGCGAATCGAAGATGCCGACTTCGGGCATGCCGATGCCCGCGTCCGCTGCGTATTTTTTCACCGTATCGACCAGCCAGAGTTCGGTCGACGACGAGGGCGTGTCAATGACCCGCACACCCATCGATTTTTTCGCCATCCATTTGGAAAGTGCCAGCGAGATCAGCGACCCGCCAAAACCCATCACCGCGGCAAAAACCAGCAGCGAGGTGAGATTCAGGCCATTGGCCGTGAGATAGGGCTCCACGCCCAAAAGCCGCATGGTGACGGACAACACCAGCACGATGGCGAGGTTGGTGGCGAGGAAGAGAAAAATGCGTTTCATACGGGGTCTCCTTGAAGAAGGGAACGGCCTTTTACAGACAGTGTGACGATACAGTCAGGTGTTACACAATAAAATCCGATTTTTATACTGCCATAGTTCGATTTTCACGATGTGAGTTCCAGCATGCTCAATTACAAGCACCTGCATTATTTCCGCACCGTCGCCAAAACCGGCGCGATCAACCGGGCGGCGGAAAAGCTCCATCTCACCCCTCAGACGCTGTCCGGCCAGATCAGTGCGTTCGAGGCGCGTCTGGGCGTGGCGCTGTTCCGTCGCACGGGCCGCCGGCTGGAACTTACCGACGCCGGACGCACCGCGCTTGGCTATGCCGATGAAATCTTTCACGTCGGCGCCGAACTCGAAGAAGCCTTGCAGAACCGCGCCGCCGCACCTGTCCATCCATTCCGGGTCGGAATCGCCGATGCGGTGCCCAAGGCCATCGCCTACCAACTGCTTGCACCTGCACTGACACTTGCCGAGCCGGTAAAACTGGTGTGCCGGGAAGACCGGCTGGAAACGCTGGCCGCCGCTTTGTCGATCCACCGGCTCGACATGGTGCTGGCCGACCGCCCCTTGCCCTCCAGTATGGACATCAAGGGTTACAGCCATCCGCTTGGCGAATGCGGCGTGGCCTTTTTGGCGATTCCTGCCGTCGCCCGGGGCCTGATCGGCGAGTTTCCCGCCTGTCTGGACGGCGCGCCGCTGCTGATTCCCGGCGAAGACAGCGCTTTGCGCGCCCCGCTCCTGCGCTGGCTGGAGAAACAGGCCGTCGCGCCGCGCTTCGTCGGCGAATTCGACGACAGCGCCCTGATGAGCGCATTCGGTCAGGCGGGTGCCGGCGTCTTTCCGGCGCCGCTCACCGTGGCCCCGGCCGTGATGCAGCAGTTCGGCGGCATGGAACTGGGGCGCACGCACGAAATCCGCGAGCGCTTCTTTGCCATTTCGGTTGAGCGCCGGCTCACCCATCCGGCGGTGATTGCGGTGAGCGAAGCGGCACGCAGCAGTCTCTCTGCTGCAAGCTGAACCCGCTGATCAGGGCCGCTCCGCGAGCCACGCGCAGCTCTCCAGCGGCGAAAAAATGCGCGGCAGCGGGTTGCGCCGACGCCGCAGTTGCAGAATCGCACGATCCCTGCTCACCAGCGGAATCGCCAGCCCGGCGGCGATCTCCAGGAATTTCTGGTCGTCGCGGTCCCGGCAGCAGGCCACGCCCGGCACCGGCGGCGGCGCGAAAAAATCGCACCAGGCGCGGTACCGCGCAGTGAGTTCGGCCTGGCGGGCGGGCGCAAGTCCGAACACCGGGTAGGCCAGCACCCGCGTCCATTCCGCAAAGGTTGCCTCGCTGGCTGCGCCGCGCAGCTCGCCGGCTTCCAGTGCCGTGCGCAGCGGCCGTGTCAGCGTGTCGTCAAAATGCAGCAGATCGAGCACGACATTGGTGTCGAGCACGACGAAGCGCGAGCCTTCATTCAAGCGAGGTGTGCTCGGCGATGAAGTCGCGCACCCAGCGTTCGGACTGCGCGCTGGCGAACCGGCCGACGATTTCGCCTTTGACGAACATCAGCACCGTCGGAAATCCACGCAAGCCATAGCGGCCTGCGAGTTTCATGTTCGCCCCTGCGTCCACTTCGACCTTGGCGAGCCGGATACGGCCGTCGTGATGCGCAATCACACGTTCGAGCACCGGCGTGAGCGCCCGGCACGGCGGGCACCAGTCGGCCCAGAAATCGACCATCACGGGCCGAACGTGGGACGCCTCGATCACATCCCGGTCGAACTGTTCGAGGTGCGTATCGAATATGCTTGCAGGGGCATTCATGGCGCGCATCTTACCTTGTCGGCTGCGGTTTGCGGGCTCACGCATCGATGCCGAATTTCTTCAGCTTGCGCCACAGCGATACCCGGTCTATGCCGAGCATGCGCGCCGCTTCGGTCTTGTTGCCGCCCGCCAGCGACAAGGCGTGGCGAATCTGCTCCTGTTCCTGCTCGCGCAAGGTGGCCGGCGTGGACGCCAGCGCAGGCGTGAACACCCGCACGGTAAGCGAGCCCAGATGCTGGGGCAGATATTCAGGCAACAAGGTATCGCCCTGCGCCAGCGCCACGCCGCGTTCGATGAAGTTCGCCAGTTCGCGCACGTTGCCGGGGAAATCGTATTCCGTCAGATTCTTCATCGCCTCGGCGTCGATCTCGCGCACGTTTTTGCCCACCAGTGCCGCGAATTTATGCAGAAAAAAATAGGCCAGCAGCGGCACGTCATCGCGCCTTTCGCGCAGCGGCGGCAAGGACAGGGTCACCACATTGAGGCGGAAATACAGGTCTTTGCGCAGGTGCCCGGCTTCCACCGCTTCCTTCAGGTCGCGGTTGCTGGCGGCAATCACGCGCACGTCGAGCGCAACCGGTTCGACCGCCCCCACGCGCAGCACTTCGCGCTCCTGCAGCACGCGCAGCAACTTGATCTGGATCGAATGCGGCAGTTCGGCAACTTCATCAAGAAACAATGTGCCGCCCTGCGCGGCTTCGAACAGCCCGATTTTGCGTGACTGCGCGCCGGTGAACGCGCCTTTCTCGTGGCCGAACAATTCGCTCGCGGCCAGGTCTTCGGAAAGCGCGCCGCAGTTGAACGCCACGAACGGCCCCTCGCTGCGGCGGCTGTGCTGGTGGAGGTAGCGCGCGAGCAATTCCTTGCCGGTGCCGGACTCGCCGTGGATCACCACGCTGCATTCGGCATCGGCGACCTGCCGCGCGGTTTCCAGCAACTTCTGCATCGCAAGGTTCTGCGTAACGATGGTGTGGCGGGTCTGCACGGCCTCGACCTGTTGCTTGAGCGTGCGGTTTTCACGCTTGAGACGGCCGACTTCGAGCGCCGCGCGGACAACTTCGCGCGCCTCGGCCAGCCGGAAAGGCTTGGCCAGATAGTGGTACGCGCCAGCTTTCATCGCTTCGACGGCGGAGTCGAGCGTGGCGTGGCCGGTAATCATGATGACCGGCGTATCGGGCGTGTCGATGCGCACGCGGCGCAGCACGTCCATGCCATCGAGCCCCGGCATCTTGAGGTCGGTGAGCACGAGGTCGAAACGGCGCCTTGCCAGTTCGGCGAGCGCGTCCTCGCCGTTCTTGCAGGCGACAACGTCATGGCCTTCGCGTTGCAGGACATGCGTGAGATTGGCGAGCGCGATGGCTTCGTCGTCGATGAGCAGAATGCGGGCAGCAGGATTCATGCAGGTAATCCGGTTGAGCGGGGAGGAACGAGCGGCAACCACACCGAGAAGCAGGAGCCGCCGCCGGGTGGCGTCGTGAGCACGATGCAGCCGGCGTGTTCGGCGACGATTTCTTCGACCAGATACAGGCCAAGCCCCGTGCCTTCGCCGGCAGCGCGGGTGGTAAAGAAAGGATTGAAAATCTGGTCGCGCACCGCCTCGGGAATACCCTGTCCGTCGTCCTGCACGCACAGCCGCAGGGCCTGCGGCGCGGCCGCCACGGCAGCGGGGTCGCCCGCAATGAGCGCGTTGGCTTCGCTTGCGGGCTCCCAGGTTGCGGCCGCGGCGCTAACCGATATCTGTCTTGCGCCGGCGTCCGCCGCATTTTTGACCAGATTGATCAGCACCTGGTGAATACGCTCGCGATCGACGACGCATTCCAGTTCTGGCGGGGCTTCCACGCATACGTGCACCCCCGCTGGCAGCTGGGTGTCGACCAGTCGCAGCGACGACTGCACCAGTTCGGCCACGGCGTGCGCGCGCAGATTGGGCTGGGGCTTGCGCACGCTGTCGAGCAGGCGGCGCACGATGCGCCGGGCGCGTTCGGTTTCGCCGTCTATCTGAGCGAGCCACTGCCGCTTCATTTCGGCATCGGCCGCGTCGTCTTCCAGCAGCAGTTGCGCCGACGTCGAAATATTCGACAGCGGGTTGTTCAGCTCGTGCGCCACGCCGGAAACCAGCACCCCCAGCGCAGCGACCTTTTCGTTGCGCCGCGCCTGCGCCTGTTGCGCGCGCATGTGCGCGAGCATGGCATTGAATGCGTCGACGAAGGAGCGCAGCTCACGGTCGTTCGACAGACGCGGCAATTCATTGGCGCGCCCCTCGTCGATGGCGACGAGGTCTTGTTCGAGCCGCTTCAGCGGACGCGCGACGCTGCGCAAGAGATACAAGCCGCCGGCCAGACCGATGAGGATCACCGCGACCAGCGCGATCACCAGCATGTCGCGCGCGTCGTTGGTCGCCTGTGCCAGCTTGATGCGTTCGCGGGTGAGAATTTCGCGCGTGGTTTCGTACAGCACGCTGCCCTGTGCGCGGATTGCCTCGCTCGCCGCTTCGCGCTGGCGCGGTTCCAGTCCCGGGTAGGCCCGCACCTGATCCACGTAGCTGTCGATCAGTCTCTCGAGTTCTCCCACCCTGGCCTCGCCGACGATTCCGACGAAGGTGGGTCGAAACTCGGTGAGCAGGCGGCGCGCCTCCGCTGCCTCATCCGAAAAATGCTTCAGGCCGTCCAGATCGGCGTAGAGGAACAGATTTTTTTCGTCGCGGCGCATTTCCAGCGCCACCCGGCGCAGATCGGCCACCGCCTGGCCCGCTTCGATCTGCCGGTTGAGAAAATGCAGATCGGCAAACACCACCACCGCAAAACCCAGCAGCGTGAGCTTGGATATGGCATAGGCACCGAGGATCTTGCTGCGCAGGCTGGACATGGCAGGACGTGTTGCAAAAGGTGTCGCAGTGTAACGCAACGCAACACTCAAATGTTTCACTATGCAACATTTCAAGAAGACCGGTGCGCCAGAAAATCATTTATCTCATTGATATAAAATGGTTATTTAATCTGGCATGTATGCTGCTAAAGACATGTCATCTCGTCTTCATATGAATCCGGAGCCCGCCATGTCCCAGCCCTCATCCCTCAAACGCATGATGAACGCCCTGTCGTTCGCCCATCTGGGCGAATCGCTTTCGCTCTCGCAAAAGGACCGCGCACTGAGCGCTTCGACGGCAACGACAGTACAGGTTGAGGCGGCCGCAGACACCCAGGCATCGGCCAGTGCCGTGCCGCGCAGCCAGGTAGGGCTTTATCTGGGCAGCGAATTGCCCGCGAGCGTGATGCAGTACGTGTTGCAAACCTGCGTTCGACTGCATCACGGACTCACCGTCTTTTCCTTCCAGAGCGAGCGGGAAATCGACGCCACGCTCGCCCCGCATCGCCACGCGCTGGCCGAAGCCAATGTCATCGTCAAGACCGTGGCGCTCACCGGCGACCCCGCCCGCGCGCTGGCCAGCGCCCTGAAACGCCGTTCGGGCGTGGCTTTCCTGGTGTGCAATGAATCCGGGTTCCTGGGCAGCCGCCTCACCCGGGGGGCAATAAGCCCGGACAGCCTGCCGGTGCCGGTGGTGCTGGTTGCCGCGCGCGGCGAAGCAGTGGAACATCGCGGAGCCATGCTGCCTGGCGCGACACGCGCCGCCTGAACCCAGTGCCGGCCAGGGCCGGCCTGCCTCGCACAGGGCCGGCCCGGCCGGCCATACTTGATAGTTTTCTGTACGTCACTGCGTACCCTTTTCCATGCTGACCCGATTCCTGCCTTTCCTCAACTGGTTTCCCATGCGCGCGGATACGCTGCGCGGCGACCTCATCGCCGGCATTACCGTGGCGATGATCCTCATTCCCCAGGCCATGGCCTACGCTGCGCTCGCGGGTCTGCCGGTGGTGTACGGGCTGTACGCCTCCTTCCTGCCCGTGATGGTCGCCTCGATGTGGGGCGCATCGCGCTTTCTGCATACCGGCCCGGTGGCCCTGCTGTCGCTGATGTCCGCGGCGGCCATTGAACCGCTTGCCACGCGCGGCAGCGAAGAATTCATCGCCCTGTCAGTGACGCTTGCACTCATGGTGGGCGTGATGCGGCT
>JAIWOL010000182.1 GCA_020216925.1 Thiobacillus sp.
GGCGATCGCGCGCAGACCGTCGAGCAGCGCGGGAGGCGGCACGCACGCGCGCCGGGGGACACGCGGAATGGCGCGCAGGCGGCGCAGCGCCGCGCGCATGGCATCGCGCACGGCGGTCCGATGCGCTTGCAGCCGCGCGGTCTCGGCTGCGCCCGCCGGGGCATCGTCAAAGTGCTGCATGATGGCGGGCCAGGTTTCGCCACACAGCACATCCCAGTCGCGCGTCGGCCCCAGCGCGGCGGCGATCGCGCGCAGACCGTCGAGCAGCGCGGGAGGCGGCACGCACGCGCGCCGGGAGACACGCAGAATGGCGCGCAGGCGGCGCAGCGCCACGCGCGCCTGATGCACGAATTCGATGTCGTCCGACGCCAGCACTCCGGGCAGATTGGCCTGGAAGTGCGCCAGCGCATCGCGGCAGATTGCTCCGAACGCGTCTTCCATGCTCTGGCCGGGATCGAGCGCCAGCGCCCCGCTCCGCACCGGCGCGGGGGCGCCGCCATGCGCCAGGCGCACGCCACGCGCCGCCTTGCTCTCGTCGTTGGGCACACAGCCGAACGCGGCAGCCCAGGTGCGCGCCAGCTCGAACAGCGCATCCGGCTGACCCTGCTTGAGTTCGAGTTCGAGTTCGCAAAGCGGGGCCCGGCGCGGCCCGGCCCGCACCTCGCCGCGATCCAGCGCCACTTCGATCTGCGCGCCGCCGCGCCCGGCCAGCAGCCAGGCGGTGCGTGCAAAACGGGTTTCGAACACCGGCACCAGCCGCGCACGCAGGGATGCCGGCACATGGGCCAGCGCCTCGTCCGGAAAGCGCGACCAGTCGGGCTCGCCGCGCGCCACCGGCATTTCGTACTCGGTGCGCTGCGACAGGCCACCCAGTCGTTCGCCCTCGGTCTTGAGCGTCTGCACCCAGCGCCGGCCCGCGCGGCGCACCCGCAAGGCAACGCCGGCCCGGCTCAAGTCGAAATCGGGGGTATCGAAATAGCGCGTGTGCAACGTCTGGCAGACAGGCTGTGTCCGGCGCCGCGCCATGCGAGCAAGGAATGCGGCCGCCTCGCCCGGGGGCAGCGCCAGCTTGAGTTCGATCTCCCGAGGGGGTTGTTTTGTCATTTTTCTGTCACATAGGATGCGGTTTCACGGAATAACATGAGTGTTCTCAAGAACGATAGCAGACCATGAGCCTTCCCAACCCCGATACCCTCATCAATCGCGAACTCGGCATTCTGGCATTTCAGAAACGCGTGCTCGCGCAGGCCGAAGACACCGAGATGCCGCTGCTGGAACGCCTGAAGTTTCTCTGCATCGTGTCATCCAACATGGACGAGTTCTTCGAGGTGCGTGTGGCCGGCCTGCTCGAACAGATACGCGCGCAGGCCACCCAGCGCTCGGCCGACGGCCTCACCCCCCGCCAGCAATATCGCGCCGTTTCCGACGCCGCGCATGCACTGGTGGCGCGGCAGTACGAGGTGCTCAATGACGAAGTCATTCCGGCGCTGGCCGAGCGCGGCATCCACTTTCTGCGCCGCACCCACTGGAACGAAACGCAGGCGGCATGGATTCGCGACTATTTCCACCGCGAACTGATGCCGGTGCTGACGCCGGTGGGGCTCGATCCTTCGCATCCCTTCCCGCGCGTGCTGAACAAGAGCCTCAACTTTGCCGTGGAACTGTCGGGCCGCGATGCCTTCGGCCGTTCGTCCGGCGCAGCCGTGGTGCAGGCGCCGCGCGCGCTGCCACGCGTGATCCGCATGCCGGAAGAGTTTGCCGGGGTGGAATACGGTTTCGTCTTCCTGTCGTCGATTCTGCATGCTCACGTCGGCGAACTGTTCGCCGGCATGACGGTGGAAGGCTGCTACCAGTTCCGCGTCACCCGCAACTCGGATCTCTTCGTCGACGAGGAAGAAAACAAGAACCTGCGCGAAACACTCGCCGGCGAACTGCCGCAACGGCATTTCGGCGCCGCCGTCCGGCTGGAAGTGGCGGACAACTGCTCCGAGTCGATGGCCAACTTCCTGCTGGAGCAGTTCGAGCTCGACCGCGACGCGCTCTACCAGGTGCACGGGCCGGTGAACCTGGTGCGACTGATGCAGGTGCCCGACTGGGTCGACCGCCCCGAACTCAAGTTCACCCCTTTCATTCCCGCCCTGCCCGGCCGTCTGGCCAAGAAGGAAAACATCTTCGAGCAAATCGGCAAGGGCGACATCCTGCTGCATCACCCCTTCGAATCCTTCCAGCCGGTGATCGACTTCATCGAAGAGGCCGCGGCCGACCCCAATGTGGTCGCCATCCGCCAGACCGTCTACCGCACCGGCACCGACTCCAAGCTGATGCAGGCGCTGATCAGAGCCGCCCAGTCGGGCAAGGAAGTCACCGTGGTGGTCGAACTGCTGGCGCGCTTCGACGAGGATACCAACATCAACTGGGCGCAACGCCTGGAACAGGTGGGGGCGCACGTCGTCTACGGCGTCGTCGGACACAAAACACACGCCAAGCTCGCGCTCGTCATCCGCCGCGAGGACGGCGTGCTGAAACGCTACGCCCACCTGGGCACCGGCAACTACCATGCCCGCACCGCCCGGCTTTACACCGACTTCGGCCTGCTCACCAGCCACGAGGAACTCACGCAGGACGTGAACCAGCTCTTCACCCAGATCACCGGGCTGGGCAAGGCCGGCAAGATGCGCCGGCTGTGGCAGTCGCCCTTCACCCTGCACGGCGAGATCATCGCCGCCATCGAGCACGAAGCCGACAACGCCCGTGCCGGCAAACCCGCCGCCATCGTCGCCAAGATGAACGCGCTGCTCGAACCCCACGTCATCGCCGCGCTCTACGCCGCCAGTCAGGCCGGCGTGAAGATCGACCTCATCGTGCGCGGCGTGTGCGCACTCAAACCCGGTATCGCAGGACTGTCCGACAACATCCGCGTGCGTTCCGTGGTTGGCCGCTTTCTCGAACACTCGCGCATTTTCTATTTCAAGAATGTGGACAACGAGGAGCTGGTCTACCTGTCGTCCGCCGACTGGATGGACCGCAACTTTTTCCGCCGCATCGAAACCTGCTTCCCCATCCTCAACCCCAAGCTGAAAAAGCGCGTCATCGCCGAGGGACTCAAACCCTATCTGCGCGACAACGTGCAGGCCTGGGAAATGCAGTCCGACGGCAGCTTCCGCCGCAAGGCCGGCCGACGTGCCCAGCCGTATTGCGCCCAATCCGAATTGCTCGCTCTCTACAACCGGCAGAAATAAATCCGGCCGCGGGAGCGCCCTTGCCCTTGGCCGTTCCCACGCTCCTCATCCTGTATGGCGCGCCCGGAGAGGCGCGGGGTTTGTCACGCGCGCCGATTTCATTTACAATAAAATTGTTTTGAACAAAAAATAATTGCCACAAGCAATTATAAAAAACCATAAAAATCAATTTGTTGTGACCTTGTAAGTAATCGAGGCACGGGGTAAGGGTCACCTGAATCCCATCTGCACTGTGGCCCAGGCACTGAATTCACGGTCCGTCACGCTTACGGTCGGCCCGCCTGTCATGGCCAAGCCCGGGCATCAAAGTCAATGCCGCCAGGAGATCCGATGTTCGAACCTGCCGATCCGTCTCAGCTACCCGTCGCCCGCCCACTGGTCTGTGTTTCCCAGCTGCTGGCCCGTGCCGCCGTGCTAGGTGCCGGGGCCTGGGGTACGGCACTGGCCACCGCGCTCCAGCGCGCCGGCGTTTCTACCAAACTATGGGCCCGGCGCCCCGACCGTGCTCGCCATCTCATTGCCACCCGCCGCACCGACGTGCTACCCGGCATTGTTCTGCCAGCTGATTTGCGCGTCTCACATGATCTGGCTGCAACGGTGGAAGACGCCCAATTGGTACTCTTTGCCGTGCCGGCTTCAGCCACGCGCGAACTTGCCCGCCGGGTAACCGGCCTGCTGGCGCCACACACCTTAGTGCTGTCTGCCAGCAAGGGATTCGAGCCCGAATCCGGTGACTTCATGACGGAGGTGCTCGACGGCATGCTGGGACGCTCGGTTTACACCGGCGTGCTGAGCGGACCAAGCTTTGCCCTCGGCGTCGCCCGGGGTGAACCCACGCTCCTGACGCTGGCAATATCGGCTCTAGACCCGGTTCACCCGAAACGCCGTCTCGTCCAGCGCCAGGCCGACGCCCTGGCGCGTGCGCTGGCCCGCGCCAACCTGCGTGTGGAATCCACTCCGGACGTGGTCGGTGCCCAGGTCGGTGGCGCGCTCAAAAAACAGATCGCAATAGCCTGCGGCATGGCCACGGCGCTCGGGCTGGGAGAAAACGCGCGCGCTGGCATTCTCAGCCGGGGACTGGACGACATGCGTCGCCTGACCGTGGCCTTGGGTGGGCGGGTCGAGACCCTGCTCGGCAGCTGTGGTGTGGGCGACCTCTTTCTCACCGCCGCCTCGCCACATTCGCGCAACACGCGCCTGGGCATGCGTCTCGGCGGGGGCTTATCTGGATTCGACAGCAAACAGGGCGAACTTGCCGAGGGAGCACACAGCGCACGTACTGTCGCGCACATTGAGAACAGGCTCGGCATCCGGCTCGACCTCGCGGCAGCACTGCGCGACGTACTGGATGGTGTCCGCACACCTGCCGAGGCACTGGCCGTCCTGTTAGAACCGCATACGCACGCCCAGCCCTGTCCTCGACTACAAACTTCGCCCGACCTGCCTGCCTTGCTGCGCCCGCTTGACCTGACTCGAAGAGCCCGCAGCTTACACGGCTGCGGCACCGAGCCTGGCCATGTCTGAATCGCGACGCACTATCCTCGCCACCGATCTAGACGGCACCTTTCTCGGCGGCAGCGACGCGCAGCGAACCGCGCTTTACGACTGGATCGCCGCACACCGCAAGGCGATCACACTTGTATTTGTCAGCGGGCGAGGGTTGGATTTTATGCAATCACTGCTTGAAACCCTGCCGGTAAGGCCAGACCATCTCATCGGCAATGTCGGCACCAGCGTGGCGGCAGGACCGCATTTCGGGCCCATCGCTGCGCTCGAACGCTGGCTCGATGCGAACTGGCCTTTCGACGCCGACGCACGCATCGACTCGGTCATGTGCCGGCACCCTGGCTTGCGCGAACAGTCTGGTGTGGGGGGACGTCGCCGTTCCTATTATTTCGACGACGTGGCCGACGCGGTAGCCGCTCGCAGCGAGATCGAGGCCTTGGGTTTCGATGCGCTGATCTCCGACAACCTGTATTTCGACATACTGCCTCGCGGCGTGCAGAAAGGGCCGACGCTCCTGCGCACGCTCGACGCGCTGGGTCTGCCCAGATCGCGCACTCTGGTTGCGGGCGACACACTGAACGATCTGTCGATGTTCGACACCCGGCTCGCCGGCGTCGCCGTCGGCAACCGCGAGCCGGGGCTCGATGCGGCTATCCGCGAGCACGCCAACGTTTATCGCAGCCCCCTTCCTGGTGCGGCCGGCGTGCTCGACGCCCTCGTAAAATTCCACGAAAGGGAAGACTTCCATGGCGTCATCGCTGGTTATCGTCTATCACCGACAGCCCTATGAAGAACATATCGTCGACGGCAAAACTGTCTTTCGCGAAAACGTCAGTCCCAACGGCATCGTCCCTGCGCTGAAAGGCTTCATCGGCCAGACGGCACGGGCAAGCTGGGTGGCTTGGAAAAAATCGCCGGCGGGCAAACCGCCGAAATTCCAGCGCCGCATCACGGTCAAGGATGGTTACGGTAGCTACGAAGTCGTGCGTTTGCCACTGAGCAGCGAACAGATCAGCCAGTTCTACCACGTCACATCCAAGGAAGCGCTGTGGCCCATCATCAACAGCTTTCCCGACCAGTACTCAACCGAAAACTGCGATTGGGCCACGTTCCGCGAAGTCAACCAGCTGTTTGCCGCAGCCGCCTGCGAGGAGGCGGCGCTTGGCGCAGTGGTGTGGGTCCATGACTACAACCTGTGGCTGGTCCCCAGCCTTGTGCGCGAACAGCGGCCGGACGTGAAAATCGCCTTTTTCCACCACACGCCATTCCCGCCGGCCGATGTCTTCAACATCCTGCCCTGGCGCGACGAGATCATCGACAGTCTCTTGGCCTGGTGACGTGCTCGGGTTTCACATTCCGCGCTATGCGCAGAACTTCCTCGCCACCGCGCGCTCATTGCGGCCGATCGAAAGCATAGAGGAAGGTCCGGCTATCGAGCCCCTAACCCCTACAGGCTTGGCGCTGTCCGAACCAATGACGCCTTTGTCCTTTCGCCATGCCGGGCGCAAAACCCTCATCGACGCTTTCCCCATCGGCACCCACACGCAGTTGATCCGCGAGATGCTCGACGCTCCCGAACATCAGCAGCAGGTCGAGAAAATCCGCCGCGATTTTCCCGGCGAAAAACTCATTGTCTCGGTAGGGCGCGTCGACTACGCCAAGGGCACGCGTGAAATGCTCCTCGCCTTCGAGCGTTTATTGCAGCGCCGGCCGGA
>JAIWOL010000110.1 GCA_020216925.1 Thiobacillus sp.
CCCCCACCCCGATCACGTCGGAAAGTTGATTAACCCAGGGGGTCAATTCCAGATGTCGTCAGGGGGTTAAATCTGCGTGTCGCTTGACACCCAGCGTCCGGTCGCGCGCACCCGGATGACGCCCGCCTGACGCGTTTGCGGGTCTACTGGCGCGCGGGAGAGCAGTTTTTGACGCAGCGTGTTTCGGTGAGGCGCTCGCCGCCACACCCTACAAAACAGGCGTCGTAGGCAGGCAGGCAGCCGCAGTCCGCCTGACAAAGCGTTTTTTCGAGTTTGTCGCGTATGGCTTCTCGCGTGGGGGCAACCGGTTCGCGCGGGGGCGGCAGGGGGGGATACGGCCAGAAATCGAAGCCGTGATACAGGTGCGGGGCGGGATGCCGGATCGGCCAGGCATGCAGCCAGCCCAGGTGCATGTCGAGCCGGTAGCGCTGCAACTCGGCAGCATAGCGCCGGAGATCGGCCTGATACTGCCTGAGCGCGTCGGCGTAATGGGCCTCCACGTCGCTGTCGAGCGTTTTCGCGCATAGTGCATAGGCGGACTGGCATCGCGACTGGCAGTCTGCGCGGACAGCTTCACACCCCGCAACGCAGGCGCGACCGGCGGCATCGGCGGGCGGCACAAAACGTACCGAGCGCTGCATCTGCGGCGCGGCACAACCCGCCAGGCCGAGCAGGATGGCGCTCAGAACCCACGATGGGAGACGGTTGACGGAACGGCGCATGCTGGTATGAGCATGGCAGTGCGGCCGGGTTCCGTCGTGTACGGAGCCTATTCCAGAAAACGCGGGGCGAGCTCGGTGAGATTGCATGCGTCGAGAATCGCTGCCAGCCGCGCGCGGGCGTCGCCGCGCGGCTGGCCGGTCTGGCTGGCGACGATCAGCTCGTTCTTCAGCGAATGCTCCCAGCCGACGAGTTCGGTGACGCTCACCTGGTAGCCGTGCGCTTCCAGCTGCAGGCAGCGCAGCACGTTGGTGAGCTGGCTGCCGAATTCTCGGGTGTGGATGGGATGGCGCCAGATTTCCGACAGCGGTGTTTTGCCGAAACTCGCGTTCTTGTGCTTGCGCAATACGGCGGCGACCTCGGCCTGACAGCACGGCACCAGCACGATGTGGCGCGCCTGTTTGGCCAAGGCGAAGCGGATCGCGTCATCGGTGGCGGTGTTGCACGCATGCAGCGCGGTCACGATGTCGAAGCGATCGGGCAGGGCGTCCGTGCGCGTGGCTTCGGCCACCGTGGTGTTGAGGAAGCGCATGCGTTCAAAGCCCAGACGGGTGGCCAGGTCGCGCGACTTTGCCACCAGTTCGTCGCGGGTTTCGATGCCGGCGATGTGCGCGCCGGGGCGGTCTTTCAGGTAGAGGTCGTAGAGGATGAAGCCAAGGTAGGACTTGCCTGCGCCGTGGTCGGCGAGCTGGAGCGTATCCTGGCGGTCGAGCACTTCGTCGATCAGCGGCGCGATGAAATTGCACAGGTGATACACCTGCTTGAGCTTGCGGCGGCTGTCCTGGTTGAGTTTGCCGTCGCGGGTGAGGATGTGCAGTTCCTTCAGCAGCTCGACCGACTGGCCGGGGCGCAGCACCTCGGCCAGCGGGTCGGTATAGACGGCGGGTTTGGCCGCCGAAGGTTTCGGGGCGGCGCGTTTCATGCGGCACCAAGCAGGCGTACTTCGCGCTGCGGGAAGGGGATGGCGATGCCGCGATCACGGAAGGTTTCCAGCACCGCCTGGGTGATATCGATCGACGCGGCGTTGAAATCCGCCACCGTCGTCCACGGCCGCACTGCAATCTGCACGCTGGAGTCGGCCAGCGTCAGCACGCGGATCACCGGTTCGGGCGCGGCGAGAACCTTGGGGTGCGCGGCGAGCAGGTCGCGGATGGGGTCGAGCGCCATGCGGATGTCGGTGTCGTAAGCCACGCCGACCACCACGTCGAGCTGCCGCAGGGTGCCGTAGTTGTGCAGAATCTCGCCGACGATCTTGCGGTTGGGAATCACGATACGCGACCGGTCGGGGTGCCCCAGCACCGTGTTGAATAGCTTGATCTCCTCCACCGTGCCTTCCTCCTCGACGATGGAAATGTACTCGCCCACCTTGAACGGCCGGGTGAAGATGATCGTGAGCCCCGCCGCCAGATTGCCCAGCACTCCCTGCATTGCCAGCGCGATGCCGGCACCCGCCACGCCCAGTCCGGCCAGGAGCGGCAGCAGCTCTACCCCCAGGTTCTGTAGCGCCATGATGAGGAACAGCGCCAATACAAAAATGCGCACGATGCGCGTGAGCAGCTGGCGCAGCGTTTCGTCCAGGCCAATCTTCGCCAGCGTCGAATCCGCGATCCTGCTGGTCCAGCGCCCGACGAAATAGCCGGCTGCCAGGATCAGCAGGGCCGCCATCACTTTCGGGCCGAACTGGATCGCAAGGTCGATCGCCGTGCGTTGCGCGTGCTCCAGGGTTTGCAGATGTTCGTCGATCATGGGATGTTCCGTGCGGGTGAAGGCAGAAGAGTATCAAAACCCGCCCCGCCCTATAATGCCCGCCTGGCCAGAAAGGGTTTTTCCGTGACCGTCGTCAACATCTCCTGCTACAAATTCATCACGCTCGAAGACCGCGAGACGCTCAAGACCAGCCTCACCGCCCGTTTGCGCGAACTGGGCCTTTTGGGCACGATTCTGCTCGCGCCCGAGGGCATCAATGTTTTTCTTGCCGGCCCGCGCGAGGCCATCGACGCAGCGCTGGCCCATTTGCGCGCCGACCCGCGCTTTGCCGACCTTGCGCCCAAGGAAAGCCTCTCGGCTGTCGCGCCGTTCAAAAAACTGCGGGTGCGGCTGAAAAAGGAAATCATCACCATGAAGCTGCCGCTGATCCGGCCGGAAGCCGGGCGCGCGCCCTCGGTGACGGCAGCCGCGCTGAAGACATGGCTGGATCGTGGCTGCGACGACGAAGGCCGGCCCGTGGTGATGCTCGATACCCGCAACGACTACGAAGTGGCCGCCGGCACCTTCGAGCACGCCGTCGATTACGGCGTGAAAATGTTCAGCGAATTTCCCGCGCACATTGCGGCGCATCGCGATGACTTTGCCGGCAAGACGGTGGTTTCCTTCTGCACCGGCGGCATTCGCTGCGAAAAGGCTGCCATCCACATGAAATCCCTGGGGCTGGAGCGCATTTATCAGCTCGAAGGCGGCATCCTCAAATATTTTGAAGAGGTGGGCGGCGCGCATTACCACGGCGACTGTTTCGTGTTCGACGCGCGCGAAGCCGTGAATGCCGACCTGCACCCCGCCAGCGGCAGGGTGCAGCGCTAGGCAAACCCTCGGTCGGGGCGCGGCGCGCCTACCGCAAACCGTTCTCGCGGCATGGGCAAACCGACGCCACCGGCCAAACCCGAATTCAACCCAGAAAAACGGCAGGCAGGCAGGGCGGCGGGCATTCCGGCACGCAGATTCGCGCATGCGTCGAACCCGTGATCCGGCCTACGGCCGGGTGGCGGCCCCGTTCAGCGGATAAGCGTTCCCGGATCATGGCGCATCCATCGGCTAATCCGGTCGGTTGCGCAAGCATAGGGCTGCGCGTCTGCGTTGTGGACACCGTGCCTTTGGGGATAAGGAAAGCAGGTTCAATCCAGCGCCCGGATCGACTGCATCGGCGGCACCCGCGTGATGTGCCGCGTGGTGAGCCAGCCGCTGACCGCCACCAGCAGCGCGCCGGCGGTGGGCAGGACCAGCCACAGCCAGGGGTGGACGCGGCCGGGCAGGTCGAACAGGCGGTCGGCGAGCACGGCCATGGCGATTTCGGCGCAGGCGCTGGCCAGCAGGCCGGCAAGCATGCCCAGGGCCAGGAATTCGGCGAGCAGGCCTTTGGCCAGCCAGGCGCGTTCGGCGCCCAGGGTGCGCGCCAGCACGGCTTCGTGCTGGCGCGCGTCGAGGCTGGCGAGCAGGGTGGCGACGACGACGGCCATGCCGGCGGCGAGCAAAAAACCCAGCAACAGTTGAATCGCGCCGATGATGCGCGCGAACACGGCTTCGAGTTTGCCAATGAGGGTGTCGAGCGCGAGCACGGTGATGCCGGGGAAGGTTTTCACAAAGTCGGGCATGACGTGAGCGGCGGGCGGCACGTAGACGCTGGCGATGTAGCTGGCGGGCAGGGTGTCGAGCGCGCCGGGGGCGAAGATGACGAAAAAATTGGGCTGCATCGATTCCCACTTCACGCTGCGGATGCTGCCGATCTTCGCCCGGATCGTCTGGTCGCCCACCTGAAAGCCGAGGGTGTCGCCGACGGCAAGACCCAGCCGTTCGGCCATGCCGGATTCGACGGAGATATCGTCGGCCATCTGCGTGCCATGCCAGCGGCCGGCCAGGATCCGGTTGTTGGCGGGCAGCTCGCTGGCCCAGGTGAGGTTGAGCTCGCGCCGCAGGGTGCCGCTGTCGCGCGCTTCGGGGGGCAGGGTGGCGGCGATGGGCTGGCCGTTTTTTTCCACCAGCCGGCCGCGAATCATGGGATACAGGCGCGAGGCCTCCAGCTTGCGTTCGCTGAGCCACTGGCCGACCTGGCCCTGTTGTTCGGGTGCGATGTTCACCAGAAAATGATTCGGCGCGCCGGGCGGCAGTTGCTGGCGCCAGCCGTCGACGAGGTCGCTGCGCACCAGCGCAAGGAGCGCCAGCAGGAACAGCGCCAGAGTAAAGGCCCCGAGTTGCAGGGTGCTGTCGAAGCGGTGGCGTAACAGCTGCGACAGGCCGAAGCGCAGCGGCCCGCTGGCCAGGTGTCGCGCCCCGCGGCCCGCGACGAGCGCCAGCCGGGCGAGCAGCGCCAGTACCGCGGCGAGTCCCGCCAGCGCGCCGATGAAACCGGCGACGAGTTTGAGGTCGCCCGCGTAAGCCACGATCAACGCCAGCAACGCCGCAGCGCTCGCCGATGCGCTGATCCAGCCCGACAGTGGCAGCGGCGGCAGATCGCGCCGCAGCACGCGCAGGGGGGAGACGCGGATCAAGCGGATCAGGGCGGGCAACGCCGCGCCGGCCAGTGCCGCAAGACCGCTCGCCAGCGCGATGAGGACAGGGGCCGGGCCCAGCCGGGGCAGAGCGGCCAGGGTGTCGGGCAGGATCAGGCCGGCCAGCAGGTGTTGCAGCACTGCGCCGAGCGCCACGCCGGTGAGGCTGCCGAGCAGGCCCAGCAACAGAAACTGCGCGAGGTAGAGTGTGCGCAGCTGGGCGGTGGTCGCGCCCATGCAGCGCAACAGCGCGGCCTGGTTGTAGTGCCGCAGCGCGTGGCGATGCGCGGCGATGGCAATCGCGGCGACGGAGAGCAGCAGGCTCACCAGCGCGGTGAGCTGAAGATAGGTGTCGAGCTTGTCGAAGCCATCGCGCAGGTTTTCCACGCCTTCGCGCCCGCCGATCACGCGCTGGGTGTCGTCGAGCGTGGTTTTGAGGGCGGCGGCGAACGCGCCGGTGGCCTGCGGCCCGCCGGCAAACTGATACAGATAGGTGAGACGGCTGCCGGGCTGGAGCACGCGGGTGACCGCCACTTCGTCGCTGCGCAGGAACACGCGCGGCGCGATGCCGAACACGCCGCCAAGCTGGCCGGGTTCTTCGGCCACTACGCCGGCGATGCGGAAACGCGCCTCGCCGATTTGCACTGTGTCACCCACGGCGGCGTCGAGCAGCGGTAGTAACTGCGGGTCGACGTAGACCGCGCCGCGCGGCGGCTGCGCGGGCAGCGGCGTGCCGGGGGCGAAAGCACGGTCGGCAATGCGCACGCTGCCGCGCAGCGGATAGGCCGCATCGACGGCGCGCACGGTGGCCAGCTGAAAGGCCTCGCCGCGGCTGACCATGCTGGCGAATTCCAGCGCCTGGCTGGTGGCGAGGGTATTCGCGGGCCAGGTTTCGACCGGACGCGGGCTGGTGACGAGCAGGTCGGCGCCGAGGAACCGCGCGCCTTCGTCGCGCATGGCGCGGGCAACGCGGTCGCCGAGAAAGCCGGTGGTGGCCACGCTGCCCACGCCGATGACCAGCGCGAGCAGCAGCACGCGCCATTCGCCACTGGCGCGTTCGCGCCGCAGCAGCCACAGCGCCAGGCGGAGGATGTTCATGCGCACACCGCCGATTGCACGCGGCCGGCCACCAGATGCAGCCGTCGCGTGCAGCGGGCGGCCAGCGTGGCGTCGTGGGTGACGAGGATCAGGGTGGTGCCGGCCGACGCGTTCAGTTCGAACAGCAGATCGATGATGCGTGCGCCGGTGTCAAAGTCGAGGTTGCCGGTGGGTTCGTCGGCAAACACCACATCCGGATCGGTGGCGAAGGCGCGCGCCAGCGCCACGCGCTGCTGTTCGCCGCCGGAAAGCTGGCGCGGCGTGTGGCCGGCGCGGCCGGCCAGGCCCACGCGCG
>JAIWOL010000053.1 GCA_020216925.1 Thiobacillus sp.
TGTGCTTCGTTTCCAACGATGGCCTCCTTGCGAACAAGGGGGGTCAATTCCTCGTGTCGCCAGGGGGTCAATTTACGGTGTCGCCTGACAGACCGGACTTGTTGCCGCAGCCTCGCCTTCCTGTCGATCGATACCAACAAACGTCAAGCACATGCTCTGGGAAACCCTGTCAGTCGTACGCGATCTGCCTCGCCTGCACGAAATTGCCTCTGTAATGATCCGTTATGGCTGGGGGGACCTGGTACGGATACTGGGCATCAGCGGCATGCTCGAACGCGCCGGCCGCGTATTGCATTGGCACAGCACCAGTGAAATCGCCCATCTTGAGGCGCCTGTCCGTATCCGCCGGGCACTGGAGGAACTCGGGCCTACTTTCGTCAAGCTGGGCCAGTTGCTGGCCACGCGTGTGGACATGTTCCCGCCGCACTGGATCGCTGAATTCGAAAAACTGCACAGCCAGGTGCCGGCGGTGTCTTACGACACCCTTCATGCCGATCTGCTTGCCGCGCTGGGCGGCGAGCCGGACGACGTGTTTGCCGAATTCGACCGCGTGTCGCTGGCGGCGGGGTCGATTGCACAAGTCCACCGCGCCCGGTTGCGCGATGGTACGCCGGTGGTGGTCAAGATTCGCCGGCCGGGCATCGAGGAGGTGATTCGCGCCGATCTGCGCATACTCGATCATGCCGCCCGCTTGCTCGACAGTGAACTGCCCGACCTGCGCCGTTACGATCCTGTCCATATCGTGTCGCAGTTTCGCCGCTCGCTCTATCGCGAGCTCGATCTGGCGAAGGAGGCGCGCAACATCGAACAGTTCGCGCGCCATTTCGCGGACGACCCGGATGTGACGATTCCAAGGGTAATTGCCCGCTTCACCACGCCGCGCGTGAACGTGCAGACGGAAATCGTCGGCGTGGCCGGCGTCTCGCCCGACAAACTGCGCGCTGCCGGGCTCGATCCTCGCCTGCTGGCGTCGCGCGGAGCCGATACCGTGCTGCGCATGGTGCTGGTGCATGGTTATTTCCATGCCGACCCGCACCCCGGCAACATACTGTTCCTGCCGGACAACCGCATCGGCATGATCGATTTCGGCATGGTGGGCATGCTCACCGAAACACGGCGCAACCAGATCGTCGACTTGTTGCACGCCCTCACGCGCAAGGATGAACAGGGATTGTTGCAGGTGCTGCTCGACTGGAGCGGCGACACGGTGCAAGACGACGGGCGGCTGGCCTACGACGTAGCCGAAATGCTGCAAAGTTACGATGACCTGCGTCTCAAGGACGTGAAAATCGGCAGTTTGCTGAACGACATCACGGCGCTGATGCGCGACAACAACCTGCTGCTGCCTGCCGATCTCACACTGCTGTTCAAAACCCTGATCACGCTGGAAGGACTGGGGCAGCAGCTCGACCCCGAGTTTCACATGATCGACCATGTGACGCCGTTCGTGGAGCGCATCATCCAGCACCGCTACACGCCTGGCGCGCTGGTGGCGCGTGGACGCAAAAGCCTGCGCGAGGCGCTGGAGGTGCTGGCCGACCTGCCACGCGATCTGCGTCATCTGATGCGTGACGTGCGGCGAGGTCGGGTCAGGGTCGATCTGGATCTCAAGCGTCTGGACCATTTCGGCCATCAACTCGACCGTGCCAGCAACCGGCTCACCATGGGCATACTCACGGCGTCTCTGGTGGTGGGGTCGAGCATCATCATGACCGTACAAGGCGGACCGCAACTGTTCGGGCTGCCGCTGTTCGGCCTTCTGGGTTTTCTGATCGCGTTCCTGAACAGCCTGTGGATCATTTTCTCCATCTGGCGGTCGGGAAAACACTAGGCACCAGACAGCTGGTCGAGCGGGGTGGGCCGGCCGAGGAGATAGCCTTGCACGTGGCCGATGCCCAGGCTCTGCACTTTTTCCAGCACGGCTTCGCTTTCCACGCCTTCCGCAACGAGCGAATAACCCGCGTCGCTCATCATGCGCGCGAAATCGGCGACCACCTTGGCTGCGCGGTTGTCCTGCGCGAGTTTGCTGATCAGGGAAATATCGAGTTTGACCACCTCCACCGGCAGGTCGGCCAGGTAGCGCAGCGGCGAGTAGCCCGTGCCAAAATCATCCATGGCGATGCGGAAATGCACAGTGCGCAACAGATCCAGATAGGTGCTCACCTCGGCAATCTGCGTAATCAGCGATGTCTCGGTGATTTCCAGCATCAGCGGGTGGCGGACGTTGTGCCGCGACAGTTCGAGCAGATGCGAGACGACTTCGGCATGCGAAATGGTCTGCGCCGACAGGTTGATCGAAACCCCGATGCCTTCTGGAATCAGTCCCGAGCACAGGTCGGCATCCATCTGCGCCAGCACGGCCAGATCGAATTCGGTTTCCAGGCGGCGCGCGCTGACCACAGGCAGGAATGCGCCGGGCATGATGAGATCGTCGTGGTAACGGATGCGCGCAAGCGCTTCGTAGTAAGCCACCTTGCGGTCGGGCAGGGCATGGATGGGCTGGTAATGCATTTCGATCATGCCGGGCGTGGCCAGCGCCTGGAACAGCGCGCTGGTCTCGCGGCTGGCCACCAGGGTCTGTGCGGCGCGCTCGGTGTCTTCTCCGTACAGGGCAATGCGGGCGCGCCCGGGTTGCTTGGCGGTATACATGGCGATATCCGCCTGCTTGGGGAGATCGCCGATGTTCTCGGGCTGGCCTGCCGGACAGAATGCTATGCCGATGCTGATGCCAACAGGCTCGTTGATGCCGATATCGCTGAACGATGTCGCTTCGATCAGACTCTGGCAGCGTTGTGCGATCTGCTTGGCCTGCGCCGGCGAGGTGCGGGCGAGGAAGGTGACGAATTCGTCGCCGCCCAGGCGGTAAAGCCGGTCGTTGGCGCGCAGGGCCATCACCAGGGCGTGGGAAATAAGCGTCAGCACACGGTCGCCCTTGGCGTGGCCGTAGGTGTCATTGATGGCCTTGAAGCGGTCGCAATCGAACAGCAGGAAGGCCGCGCCCTCGCGCATGTGCCGGAAATCCTCGCGGAATCTTTCCCAGTCTTCCTCGTAGGCGCGGCGGTTGTAGCAGCCGGTGAGTGCGTCCTGCCGCGCCTGCGAGCGGAATTCGCGGTTCTGGTTTTCCAGAGAACCGTGAAGTTCGCGCAATTGGACCTGGTATTCGTGCAGTGAACGCCGGATGGCTTCGAGTTCGACCACGTTCATGGCAAAAGGACGCGCCGGCGGGCTGTACTGCCCGCGCTGCATGGCCTCGATGTCATGGGATAGCTGATGCAGCGGCCGCACCAGCAAGCGGTTGTAGACAAAAAATGCCAGCAGGACGGTACCGGCCAAGAGCACGAAAAACGCCATCAAGGTGCGCGACAAAATAGTCTGGAAACGCGCATGGTCCGGGTTGGCGCGCGCCGCGAAGCTCAGGCGGCGGAACAGGTCGCCCTGGGCCAGGGTTTCACCCGGCTTGAGCGCGAGCACCACGCTGCGCATGTCGACAAAGTGGAAACTGTCGCGATCCTGCAGCTCGCCCATGAAATCGACCCGCAGCAAGCCGTAGCCAAGCAGACTGCGCTGCTGCTCGTCGCTGTAGACGGGAAAAGCCTGATAGACGACTATCGTGCCGTTTTCGTTGGTGAGCCAGGCCGCAGCCTGCATCCGCAGGGCCGGCTGCGGCAGGGTGTCTGGAAATCCGGGACGCGCGGGATTGCTCGCCAGAATGTGCCGGCCGGCATCGTAAAGCGAAACCCGCGCATGACGGCCGCTGAGAACGCCGGCCTCGTACACCCGCTGATCGCGCCAGTAGCTGTAATACTCGGGCAGCACCAGTTGCTGGCGGGTTTCATCCCAGCGTCTCAGGGTTTCGGCCTGGCTGGCGATGCGGCGGAACAGCCGATCGGCCGCGGCAGACAATTCCGAACGCGCGGCATCGCGATTGTTGCTGGCGAGGCTCTGCGTCACGCTGCGGGCCTGCCAGGCAGAGACCGCCGTGACCAGGCTGATCGCCACCAACAATCCGGCGACCAGCGTCAGAGCGATCTGATTGATGGAAAGCGTGAACCTGGCAGGTTTCATCGGGCAACCTTGTCCAGCTTGCGCAGGAAAGCCAAGGTGTGTTCCAGCAGGGTGAATTCGTGTTCGCCGTCCATGAAGTGATTGGCGCCGGAGACCACTACCACCTGCGAACCCAGATGCCTCAGCGCGGCCAGCCAGTTGTGTCCGAGAACAGTGTCGGCATCACCCATGATCAGCCAGTTTTCCACGGGCGAACGGCGCAGGGCCGCCAGCGTGCGCGCCTGATCCCATCGCACATAGGAAAGCAGGTCGCGCGCAGTTGAAGTGTATTTGCGGCAAAACGACAGGGGGTGGCTCACCAGTGCACGTGGTGCGCTCCGGGCGCGGGCCTCCAGATCTTCGATCAACGCCCGCCGGTCGACCGGGCCGATCTGCGCCTCGATCAGGGACGCGCCGATATAGGCCTTGACTGCCGGATCGGGACTGCCTGCCAGATATGCCAGTAACTGCATGCTGCCAAAACTGTGTCCCAGCAGGACGACGGAGCGATGTCCCCGGTTTTTGAGCCAGCTCACCCAGCGTGCGATTTCTTCCGTGTCTTCGTCGAGGCTGTGTTTGTGGATGGCTTCGCAGGCAAGGCTCTGCGAGCGCAATGGAATGTTCAGACTCAGCGTCGGCGACAGGACGGTGTAGCCCGCGTCGTGCAGCCCATTTGCCAGCGTGGCGACCGTTGCAAATTCGCGCGTCTGCAAAAAACCGTGCAGCAGCAGGACGGCAGGCTTGTTGCGTTCGCCGACCTGATAACTCGCACCGGCGCGTATTCCAGGGCGGATATCCTGGTAGACCAGCGCCGCCTGCGCCGCAGACGCAAACCAAAGCAGCAGACACAACAGGAATGAGCGCATCAGGATCAACCGAACGAAATGTCCTGGTTTAACGACCGGAACCGGGCCAGACTTTACTCTTTTGGACAGTGCTCGCCGGTGTACACTCGTGCCAACCCTCCGTTTGCACGCATGTCCGATCTCGCCACCCTGTTTTCCGACCACGGCCCCTGTGCGACAGCCCTGCCGGGCTGGCGCGCCCGTCCGCAGCAGATTGCCATGGCCCAGGCTGTGGAAAGAGCCATCGCCGACAGCAGCATATTGCTTGCCGAAGCCGGCACCGGCACCGGCAAAACGCTTGCCTACCTGATCCCGGCCTTGCTCTCCGGCGGCAAGGTGGTGATTTCCACGGGCACCAAGGCGCTACAGGATCAGCTTTTCCACCGCGACCTGCCAGCGGCGCGGCGCGCACTCAGATCGCCGGTGAAAACCGCCCTGCTCAAGGGGCGCGCCAACTACGTCTGCCGTCATCATCTCGAACGCAATCTCGCCGACGGTCGTTTTACCCAGCGCGATGACGCAGCCTGGCTGCACAAGATCGCACGTTTCGCCGAAACCTCGGCCAGCGGCGACCGCGCCGAGGCCGAGGGCATACCCGAGGACGCCAACGCCTGGCATTACGCCGTATCCAGCCGCGATACCTGTCTCGGCAGCGAATGCGCGCATTTCAAGGCCTGTTTCGTCATGCAGGCGCGCAAGGCCGCGCTGGAAGCGGAAGTGGTCGTGGTCAACCACCACCTTTTCTTTGCCGACCTCTGGCTCAAGGACGAAGGCGTCGCCGAACTCCTGCCAGCGTGCAACACCGTCATCCTCGACGAGGCGCATCAGCTCGCAGAAACCGCCGTGCAGTTTTTTGGCGAAACGCTGTCCGTGGCGCAGTTGCTCGATCTGGCGGGCGATACCAAACGCCTCGCGGCGGTGAAGGCTGGAGACTTTCCCGCATTGCGGCGCGCGGCCGAGGATTTGGCCAAGCGCGCGCGCGACCTGCGGCTGGCGTTTCCGCAACCCCCCATCAAATCGACGCTTGCCGAACTGACGCGTTACGACAAATGGCCTGACGCATTGAAAGCCCTGTCGGCGGCGCTGGACGCAACGGCGACACTGCTGGAATCGCAGGCCGAGCGCGACGCCGACCTGAAGAACTGTTATGAGCGCGCACAGATGGCGCAGGCCACGCTGGCCAGCTGGCAGCGTGACGACGACCCCGACAAGCCGCGCGTGCGCTGGCTCGAAACCACTTTGAATTCACTGCTGCTGCACGCTACGCCCCTGTCTATCGGCGCCATGTTCGGCGCCAGGCTCGCCGAGCGCGCGCAGGCGTGGATTCTGACTTCCGCCACGCTGTCGGTTGGCGGCGACTTCACCCACCTGAAAACACGGCTCGGCATCGAGGACGCCGAAACCCTGTGTGTCGACAG
>JAIWOL010000111.1 GCA_020216925.1 Thiobacillus sp.
AAGGCGATCCAGCTGCACCCGCTGGTGTGCGCGGCGTTCAACGCCGACTTCGATGGCGACCAGATGGCCGTCCACGTGCCGCTGTCGCTGGAAGCCCAGGCCGAGGCCCGTACCCTGATGCTGGCGTCGAACAACGTGCTGTCGCCCGCCAACGGCGAGCCGATCATCGTGCCGTCGCAAGACATCGTATTGGGCCTGTACTACATGACGCGCGAGAAAATCAACGCCCGCGGCGAAGGCATGATGTTTGCCGACGTCACCGAAGCGCGTCGCGCCTACGACAACCGCGTGGCTGAGCTGCACGCCCGGGTCACGGTACGCATCAAGGAAGTTCTGTTCGACGAGAACAAGAATCGCATCGAAACGGTCAAGCGTGTCGAAACCACGCTGGGCCGCGCGCTGCTGTCCGAAATTCTGCCGCCGGGACTGCCGTTCAGCTACGTGGACAAGGCGCTCAAGAAAAAGGAAATCTCCAGACTCATCAATGCCAGTTTCCGCCGTTGCGGCCTGCGCGAGACGGTGATCTTTGCGGACAAGCTGATGTACACCGGTTTCACCTTCGCCACACGTGCCGGCATGTCGATCGCCATCAAGGACATGCTGATCCCGCAGGAGAAGCATCAGATCCTTGAAGCGGCCGAGGCCGAAGTGAAGGAAATCGAATCACAGTACACCTCGGGCCTGGTGACCCAGGGCGAACGCTACAACAAGGTGGTCGACATCTGGGGCCGCGCGGGCGATGCCGTGGCCAAGGCCATGATGGGGCAGTTGGGCGGCGAGAAAGTCACCGATCGCGCCGGCAAGGAAGTGACGCAGGAATCGTTCAATGCCATCTACATGATGGCCGACTCGGGCGCGCGCGGTTCGGCAGCGCAGATTCGCCAGCTGGCGGGCATGCGCGGCCTGATGGCGAAGCCGGACGGCTCGATCATCGAGACGCCGATCACGGCGAACTTCCGTGAAGGCCTGAACATGCTTCAGTACTTCATCTCGACCCACGGTGCGCGCAAAGGTCTGGCCGATACCGCGCTGAAGACAGCGAATTCGGGCTACCTCACGCGCCGTCTGGTCGACGTGACGCAGGATCTGGTCGTGGTTGAAGACGACTGCGGCACCAAGAACGGCCTGGCCGTGAAGGCGCTGGTCGAGGGCGGTGAAGTGGTCGAGCCTCTGCGCGAGCGCATCCTTGGCCGCGTTGCCGCGAGCGACATCATTCATCCGGAAACGCAGGAAACCGTGTTCGAAGCCGGCACCCTGCTGTCCGAAGACGTGGTCGACAGCATCGAAACGCTGGGCATCGACGAAGTCAAGGTGCGCACCCCGCTCACCTGCGAAACCCGCTACGGCCTGTGCGCCAAGTGCTATGGCCGCGACCTCGGCCGCGGCCACCTGGTCAACGTCGGCGAAGCGGTCGGCGTCATCGCCGCGCAGTCGATCGGCGAACCGGGCACCCAGCTCACCATGCGTACCTTCCACATCGGCGGTGCGGCCTCGCGCGCGGCCGCGGCGAGTCAGCTCGAAGCCAAGTCGAACGGCACCGTGCAATACACCGCCACCATGCGTTATGTGTCCAATGCGCGCAAGGAACTGGTTGCAATCTCGCGTAGCGGAGAAATCCTGATAGCCGACGATAGCGGCCGCGAACGCGAACGCCACAAGGTGCCCTACGGGGCGACCCTCCTGGTAACGGATGGTGCCAAGATCAAGGCGGGCGCCGTGCTGGCGACCTGGGATCCCCACACCCGCCCGATCATCACCGAGTACGCAGGCCGCGTGCGTTTCGAGAACGTCGAGGAGGGCGTCACCGTCGCCAAGCAACTGGACGACGTTACTGGCCTGTCCACGCTGGTGGTCATCGATCCCAAGCGCAAGGCTGGCGCCAAAGGCGTGCGTCCGCAGGTCAAGCTGCTGGACGAAGCCGGCAACGAGATCAAGATCGCCGGCACCGATACCGTCGTCAACATCACCTTCCAGATCGGCTCGATCATCACGGTGAAGGACGGCCAGGACGTGGCGATCGGCGACGTGCTCGCGCGCATCCCGCAGGAAACCTCGAAGACCCGCGACATCACCGGCGGCCTGCCGCGCGTGGCCGAGCTGTTCGAGGCGCGTTCGCCCAAGGACGCCGGCGTGCTGGCGGAGGTCACCGGCACCGTCTCCTTCGGCAAGGACACCAAGGGCAAGCAGCGCCTGGTCATCACCGACCTCGATGGCGTCGCCCACGAGTACCTGATCACCAAGGAGAAGCACGTCACCGCGCACGACGGCCAGATCGTCCAGAAGGGTGAAATGATCGTCGACGGCCCGGTCGATCCGCACGACATCCTGCGCCTGCAGGGGGTCGAGGCGCTCGCGCGCTACATCACCGATGAAGTGCAGGACGTCTACCGCCTGCAGGGCGTGAAGATCAACGACAAGCACATCGAAGTGATCGTGCGGCAGATGCTGCGTCGCGTCGTCGTGGTCGATCCGGGTGACACCGGTCTCATCCCGGGCGAGCAGATCGAGCGCTCCGAGGTGCTGCAGATCAACGACGAGATGGAGGCGGCCGGCAAGCAGCCGGCAACCTACGATCCCATCCTGCTGGGCATCACCAAGGCCTCGCTGTCGACCGACTCGTTCATCTCGGCGGCATCCTTCCAGGAAACCACGCGCGTGCTCACCGAGGCGGCGATCATGGGCAAGAAGGACGAACTGCGCGGCCTCAAGGAAAACGTCATCGTCGGCCGCCTGATCCCGGCGGGCAGCGGCCTCGCCTACCACAATACGCGTCGCCGCCAGGCGGCAGGCGAGGATCTGGGATTGGGCCAACTGATCGAAGAACCGGGCGCAAATCCGACAGAGAATCAGGAAGTGGCTTGACATCACAGGGATGGCCCCCTAGAATCACGCGTCTTTTTCCGGCCGCAGAAACCGCCGGGATTGCAGTACCTGTAGCCCGGGACGGCACCGCCAGAATGCGGGTGGCGCCGTCCCGCTTGTTTTAGAAACGATTACGCTTTTATTCGGAATTTTTGACATGCCAACCATCAACCAGCTGATCCGCAAGCCGCGCCAGGCGCCGGTGGAAAAGAGCAAGGTTCCGGCCCTCAAGGCCTGCCCTCAACGTCGAGGCGTGTGCACTCGCGTGTACACCACGACGCCCAAAAAACCGAACTCCGCCCTGCGTAAGGTCTGCAAGGTCAAGCTCACCAGTGGCTTCGAGGTCATCAGCTACATCGGTGGCGAGGGGCACAACCTTCAGGAGCACTCCGTGGTGCTGGTGCGCGGCGGGCGCGTCAAGGATCTGCCGGGCGTGCGTTATCACACCGTGCGCGGCAGCCTCGATACCCAGGGTGTCAAGGATCGCAAGCAGGCGCGTTCGAAGTATGGCGCCAAGCGTCCGAAGAAAGCCTGACCGGACTGTGTCCGCGTAGCCAACTAGATAGCTAGATAGAGAGAGACCGGAAAATGCCCCGTCGTCGCGAAGTTCCCAAGCGTGAAATCCTGCCTGACCCGAAATTCGGCAATCAGGAAGTGTCCAAATTCATGAACGTTGTCATGTCGTCCGGCAAAAAGTCTGTCGCCGAGCGCATCGTCTATGGCGCGTTCGAGCAAATCAGCGCCAAATCCGGCAAGGATCCGCTGGAGGTGTTCGGTACTGCGCTGAACAATGCCCGTCCGCTGGTGGAGGTGAAAAGCCGTCGCGTTGGCGGGGCCAACTATCAGGTTCCGGTTGAGGTGCGCGCCAGCCGCCGCACGGCTCTGGCCATGCGCTGGCTGAAGGATGCGGCGCGCAGGCGCGGAGAAAAATCCATGGGTGCCCGTCTTGCGGGCGAGCTGCTCGATGCGGCTGAAGGTCGTGGCGGGGCCGTCAAAAAGCGTGAAGAAGTGCATCGCATGGCCGAAGCCAACAAGGCTTTCTCGCACTTCCGCTTCTAATCAACGCAAAGCAGGTAAAACAAAGTGGCACGCACGACTCCTATCGAACGCTACCGCAATATCGGTATTTCCGCGCACATCGACGCGGGCAAAACCACCACCACCGAACGCATCCTGTTCTACACCGGCAAGTCGCACAAGATCGGCGAAGTGCACGACGGTGCGGCCACCATGGACTGGATGGAGCAGGAGCAGGAGCGCGGCATCACGATTACGTCGGCGGCCACCACCTGTTTCTGGAAGGGCATGGACGGGAAATTCCCCGAGCATCGCATCAACATCATCGACACCCCGGGGCACGTCGACTTCACCATCGAGGTCGAGCGCTCCATGCGCGTGCTGGACGGCGCCTGCATGGTGTACTGCGCGGTCGGCGGTGTGCAGCCGCAGTCTGAAACCGTGTGGCGCCAGGCCAACAAGTACAAGGTGCCCCGCATCGCCTTCGTGAACAAGATGGACCGCTCGGGCGCGGACTTCTTCCGGGTTTACGAACAGATGCGCCTGCGCCTCAAGGCCAACCCGGTCCCGGTTCAGGTGCCCATTGGCGCGGAAGACAACTTTGAAGGGGTGGTCGACCTGGTGAAGATGAAAGCCATCTTCTGGGACGACGCCAGCCAGGGCATGAAGTTCGAGTTGCGCGACATTCCTGCCCATCTGGTCGATACCTGCAACAAGTGGCGTGAAGCCATGGTCGAGGCGGCTGCCGAGTCGTCCGAAGAGATGATGAACAAGTACCTTGAAGAGGGCAACCTCTCCGAGGCGGAAATTCTGGCCGGCCTGCGTGCGCGCACCATCGCCAGCGAAATCGTGCCGATGATGTGCGGCAGCGCATTCAAGAACAAGGGCGTGCAGGCGATGCTGGACAAGGTCATCGAACTGATGCCTGCGCCGACCGACATTCCCCCGGTCAAGGGCGTGCTCGAAAACGGTGAGGAGGGCCAGCGCCTGTCATCGGACGACGAGAAATTCTCCGGTCTTGCGTTCAAGATTGCCACCGACCCCTATGTTGGCCAGCTCATCTTTTTCCGCGTCTACTCGGGCGTGGTGAATTCGGGCGACACGATTTACAACCCGGTCAAGGGCAAGAAAGAGCGTATCGGCCGCATCCTGCAAATGCACGCCAACCAGCGCGAAGAAATCAAGGAAGTGCGCGCCGGTGACATCGCTGCCGCCGTCGGTCTGAAAGACGTGACCACGGGCGACACCCTGTGTGACCTGACTTCGCCGATCACGCTGGAACGCATGGAATTCCCGGAACCGGTGATTCACGTCGCCGTCGAGCCCAAAACCAAGGCCGACCAGGAAAAAATGGGTCTCGCGCTCGGGCGTCTGGCGCAGGAAGACCCGTCGTTCCGTGTGCGTACCGACGAAGAGTCGGGCCAGACCATCATTTCTGGCATGGGCGAATTGCACCTCGAAATCCTGGTGGACCGCATGAGGCGCGAATTCGGTGTGGAGGCCAACGTGGGCGCGCCGCAGGTGGCCTACCGTGAAGCCATACGCAAGAAAGTCGAGCAAGAGGGCAAGCATGCCAAACAGTCCGGCGGCAAGGGACAGTATGGCCATGTGTGGATCACCATGGAGCCGAACGAACCCGGCAAGGGCTTTGAGTTCGTCGATGCCATCAAGGGCGGCACCGTGCCGCGCGAATTCATCCCCGCAGTCGAGAAGGGCTTGATTGAATCGCTAAACAACGGCGTGCTTGCAGGCTTTCCGGTAGTCGATATCAAGATCACGCTGTTCGATGGCTCCTACCACGATGTGGACTCGTCGGAACTCGCATTCAAGCTGGCCGCGAATATCGCCTTCAAGGAAGGCATGCGCAAGGCCAATCCGGTCCTGCTGGAGCCGATGATGGCGGTCGAGGTTGAAACGCCCGAGGAATACATGGGCGACGTGATGGGTGACTTGAACCGTCGTCGCGGCATCATTCAGGGCATGGACGACGCGAACGGCGTCAAATTGGTCCGGGCTGAAGTGCCGCTGGCCGAGATGTTCGGCTACTCGACCGACCTGCGCTCCATGTCGCAGGGGCGTGCCACCTATTCGATGGAATTCAAGCATTACTCCGAGGCGCCGAAAAACGTCGCCGAAGCCGTCATCGCCAAGAAGTGACCGGCTGCCAAGCAACATTTTTGATTTGATAGGACACCACAATGGCTAAGGAAAAGTTCGAGCGGACCAAACCGCACGTAAACGTAGGCACGATTGGGCACGTTGACCACGGCAAGACCACCTTGACCGCGG